>CALCNY010000188.1 GCA_937897585.1 uncultured Chitinophagaceae bacterium
GTGCGTTTCAATCTTTAGGTTTTCATCATAAAAAATACTCTCCATTGATTCAAAAAATGGGAACAGGATACGCAATTATTATTTGCACATTATTTGCCTTAATGCCATTGGCATTTTATTTCAATTGGATTTAATTTTAAATAATTCTATAACAAATCAATATCATCAATATGGCTTTAGATGCAAAGATTCCTCAAGGTGAAATGGATAAGAAGTGGAGTGATTACAAAGGACATGTAAAATTGGTAAACCCTGCCAACAAACGTAAACTAGAAATTATTGTTGTAGGTACTGGATTGGCAGGAGCTTCTGCTGCAGCCTCATTAGGCGAACTTGGATATAAAGTAAAAGCATTTTGCTTTCAAGATAGTCCAAGAAGAGCACATAGCATTGCCGCTCAAGGTGGTATTAATGCTGCAAAAAATTATCAAAATGATGGAGACTCTGTTTTCCGTCTTTTCTATGATACCGTTAAAGGTGGTGATTACAGAGCCAGAGAAGCGAATGTACATCGTTTGGCAGAAGTAAGTACTTCAATTATTGATCAATGTGTTGCTCAAGGTGTTCCATTTGCAAGAGAATATGGTGGCTTATTAAGCAATCGTTCTTTTGGTGGTACTCAAGTACAACGTACATTTTACGCTGCAGGTCAAACGGGTCAGCAATTGTTATTAGGTGCATACAGCGCTCTTGAAAGACAAATTTCATTGGGTAATGTAGAAATGCATTCTCGTCATGAAATGCTTGATGTGGTTAAAATAGATGGTAAAGCAAGAGGTATTATCGCAAGAGATTTGACATCAGGCAAAATTGAACGTCATTTCGGCCACGCGGTACTGTTATGTTCTGGTGGTTATGGAAATGTTTTTTATCTAAGTACCAATGCCATGGGTAGTAATGTTACTGCCGCTTGGAAAGCTCATAAAAAAGGGGCGTATTTTGGAAATCCATGTTTCACACAAATACATCCTACCTGCATCCCTGTTAGTGGAGATCACCAAAGTAAACTAACGTTGATGAGTGAGAGTTTGAGAAATGATGGAAGAATCTGGGTGCCTAAAGCAAAAGGTGACAACCGTGCACCTAAAGATATTCCTGAAAATGAAAGAGATTATTATCTAGAAAGAAGATATCCTGCATTCGGTAACCTTGTACCAAGAGACGTGGCTTCCCGTGCCGCAAAAGAAAGATGTGATGAAGGTTATGGTGTAGGTACAACAAAAATGGCTGTATATCTTGATTATAAAGATGCCATCATGCGTTATGGTAAAACAGAAGCCGGTAAGCATGGCTTGGTTAATCCAGATGATAAAACTATTTTCAATTTAGGAAAGCAAGTCGTAGAAGAAAAATACGGCAACCTGTTTGAAATGTATGAAAAGATTACTGGTGAAAATCCTTACGAAACTCCAATGCGTATTTATCCAGCTGTTCACTATACTATGGGTGGTTTATGGGTAGATTACGAATTACAGACTACCGTTCCGGGATTATATGCACTTGGTGAAGCCAACTTTAGCGATCATGGAGCCAACAGATTGGGTGCTTCTGCGTTGATGCAAGGTCTTGCTGATGGTTATTTTGTAATTCCTTACACACTAGGAAATTACCTAGCAGATGACATTAGAACATCTTCTATACCAACAGATCATCCGGCTTTTGAGGCTGCTGAAAAAGAAGTAACAGACAGACTTAACCAATTGATGAGTATCAAAGGAAAACAAACTGTTGAAAGCTTTCACAAGCGCTTAGGAAAAATCATGTGGGATGAATGCGGAATGGCTAGAAGTGAAAACGGACTGAAACAAGCAATTGCTCAAATACAAGATTTGAAAAAAGAATTCTGGAGTGATGTAAGAATTCCAGGTGAAATCAATGAATTCAATTCAGAATTGGATAAAGCTGGAAGAGTCGCTGATTTCATTGAATTGGGAGAGTTGATGTGTATTGATGCATTAAACAGAAATGAAAGCTGTGGTGGTCACTTCAGAGAAGAAAGCCAAACAGAAGATGGTGAAGCAAAAAGAGACGATGAAAATTACAGATATGTAGCTGCCTGGGAAAATAAAGGCGACAGCGAATGGCAATTACATAAAGAAGAACTCAATTTCGAAATCGTGAAACCTTCTCAAAGAAGCTATAAATAACAACAATATAAATCGGAGTATTTCACTCTATAAAATATGAACTCATTATGGAGCATTATCACATGAATCTGACGCTTAAAGTTTGGCGTCAAAAAAACAACCAGTCTAAAGGCAACTTTGAAACTTATCAGGTGAAAAACATTTCTTCTGAAATGAGTTTTCTTGAAATGTTTGATGTGTTAAATGAACAACTGATTGTTGATGGTAAAGAACCTATCGCATTTGATCATGATTGCCGTGAAGGTATTTGTGGAATGTGCAGTATGTACATCAATGGTCAGGCTCATGGACCTTGGCAACAAAATACAACTTGCCAGTTACACATGCGTGCATTCAAAGACGGTGATACCATTGTGGTGGAACCATGGAGAAGCACAGCTTTTCCTGTTGTAAAAGATTTGGTAGTCAACAGATCTGCATTTGATAGAATCATTCAAGCTGGTGGATACATCAGTGTGAATACTGGTAATGCAGTTGATGCTAATGCCATTCCTATTGATAAAAAAGATGCAGATGATGCATTCATGGCAGCTGCTTGTATTGGTTGTGGTGCTTGTGTAGCTACTTGTAAAAATGGTAGTGCCATGTTATTTGTTGGCGCGAAAGTTTCTCAGCTAGCTCTTTTACCACAAGGTGGCCCTGAAAGAGAATCAAGAGTATTGAATATGGTTGCCCAAATGGATAAAGAAGGTTTTGGTAATTGTACCAATACTTATGCATGTGAAGCTGAATGTCCAAAAGGCATTTCTGTAGCTAACATTGCAAGATTGAACAGTGAATATTTAAAAGCTGGTCTCTCTAGTCAGGAAGCATAATTACTTCAATCAAAATAATTTGTTTGTAGGTTGTCTCAATATAAAGAGGCAACCTATTTTTTTGCTTGCTTTACAATTGATTTTTGAATAAATTTCATTTGTCAAAACTCAACTGAATAAATCATAATTTTATCAAATAGTTATTGATTGAAGCCATATTATTTATATACCATCCTGTTTATTATTTTCTTTCACCAGCAAATGCAGGCGCAGGTTATTACATATCCTTCAACAACTTTTAGAACAAAACAAATTGCGGTCAGTTCATCAATAGTAATTGACTCTTCGAGTATTTTACCAAGCACATTTTCTATTAAAAATATTGAACCATCTGCTTATTCGATTGACTTGATTTCCGCTAGATTAATCTGGATTAAAAAACCAAACGCCGATAGTGTAACTATTTCATACAGAATTTTTCCATTCAGGATTAATGAAAAATATGCACACTTACATTTCGATAGCATCAGAAATAACTTCATTGCAGAAAATCCGCTCGTTTTAAAAAATAATAATTTCAGTTACAATGAATCCATTTTCGAATTCAAAGGAATGCAATCTCAGGGAAGTATTGGTCGAGCGATTTCTTTTGGTAATAGTCAGGATGCTGTTGTGAATTCTTCTCTTAATCTGCAACTGAACGGCATGATAGGAGATAGTCTCGAGTTGATTGCCGCCATTACCGATAACACCATTCCCATACAACCTGATGGCAATACAAAAGACTTGAGAGATTTTGATCGCGTGTACATGCAGGTTAAGAAAAAAGGTTGGCAGGTTAGTTTTGGTGATATAGAACTTGCAGAAAAAGAAAACTATTTTCTAAAGTTCAATAAACGCATACAAGGTGTTTCATTCAGCACCAATAATCAAATCAACAAGAAAACTTCCAACGAATTTGCTGCAAGCGGCGCCTTAGCAAAAGGAAAATTCAACCGAAATTACATCACACCGATTGAAGGCAATCAAGGCCCGTATAGGCTTAAAGGTGCTAACAACGAATTGTATTTTGTAGTATTAGCAGGAACTGAAAAAGTGTTTATCGATGGTGTGCTCCTGCAACGTGGCGAAGACCAGGATTATACCATCAATTACAATACCGCAGAATTAAGTTTTACTCCCAAACAACTTATTACAAAGGATAAAAGAATACAAATCGAATTTGAATATGCCGACAGAAATTATTTAAACACACAGTTGTTTGTGACTGATCAATTAAATGTCAATAAAAAACTTACTTTAAACATAGCGGCGTATTCCAACAAAGATGGGAAGTTCTCTTTTATTGATCAACCTCTTGACAATAAACAACAATTATTTCTGTCCTCTATTGGCGACAGTATTCAAAATGCGTTCACATCCAATGCAGTTCGAGATAGTTTCGCTCTTGGGAAAATATTATACAAAAAGATTGACACTGTTTACAACAATTCAATTCATGATTCTGTATATGTTTTTGCCAATTCCAATTCAACCAATTTATACTCGCTTTCATTCACCTATGTGGGGCCAGGTAAAGGGAATTACAAACAATTACTAAATGGAAATAATGGTAAAGTTTTTATTTGGACAGCACCTGATATCAATGGAAATAAACAAGGTGAGTATGAACCTGTCGTTTTTTTAGTGACACCCAAAAAGCAACAACTATTTACCACCGGATTGAATTATCGCATTAACAATCGATTTCAACTTTACAGCGAATTGGCCATGAGTAATTATGATGTCAATTTGTACTCAAACCTCAACAAAGAAAACAATACCGGTTTTGCAGGAAAATTTAATCTCAGTTATGAATCAAAAACATTTAAGCTGAATAAGAACGCTCATAGTTTGAAAACCAATGTTGGAGCAGAATTTGTACAGTCTCTTTTTAAACCATTGGAAAGATTGAGAGATGCTGAGTTTTTAAGAGATTGGGGACTTTCATTTGATGCTCCAACTACAACTGAAAAAATATTCAACTCAGGCATCACTATCAAAGGAAATAAAACAAACGCCATTTCTTTTGATTGGATGCAATACCAAAGAGCAGATGGCTATAACGGAGTGAAAAATTCATTACAACAAAATGCGGTTATCAAACAATGGACAACCAAAGCTAATTT
>CALCNY010000189.1 GCA_937897585.1 uncultured Chitinophagaceae bacterium
GATGATTGGAGGGTGAGCTGGATAGGCTAGATAGGCTAGATAGGCTAGATAGGCTAGATAGGCTAGATAAAGCTAGATAAAGCTGAATAGGCTGAATGCTGCCGACGACGGTCTTTTGACCGCGTCATACGTAATGTAAAATATTGAATGTAAAATGTAGAATGTAAAACTGGTTTTTCGGAAATGAAATTTTCATCATCTCATGAAAAGCCTCACCCCCCAACCCCTCTCCAATAGAGAGGGGAGCAAACAGGATTTTTACTATAAAAACAATTCGTGAATTCGTGAATTCGTGGCAACCCTATGCAAAACATAATCAAAGTCCCCCTTGGGGGATTGAGGGGGCCAATATCACAAACAACTCACTCCCCTGCCTAGGCTCAGCAGAATTATAACAAACACTCATTGTTTTAATTGTAAAATTCGAGGAAAACAATTTATGGTACTCAGCTTCATTGCCTCCAAATGGTGGGCTCGAAGTAAATTCCCTGTTAAATAAAACACCTACTAATTTACCATCGGCTTTTAATAAACTAAAAATCTTATCCCTATATTTCTCTCTGTTTTCTGGCTTGAAGGAGCAAAAGAAAGTCTGTTCTAATATCAAATCAAATTGTCCTTGAAGATTGAAGAAATCATCACAAATGACATGAATTGACTTTCCGATTTCGTTCACAAATTTTCGTTTAAGCTGGTCTGTTAGTATCGGTGAAATATCTACAAGCGTAATATTCGTAAACCCTTTTTGAAGTAAATAGGATGCTTCATAGGCATTGCCGCAGCCAGGAATTAAAATGGAAATATTTTTGTTTGAAAGCTGGTCAATATATGCTTGCAATGGCGGCGACACTTCACCCAAATCCCATCCTGTTGATTCGGATTTATATCTTTGACTCCAATATTTTTCATCGAGAGATTCGTTATTCATATTAATAGAGTTGGTGTTTTTTGTTGGAAGAAATATTTTCCATTGTCCAAACTATTTTTTTCTCAAATGCATTTTTTCTAACCTCGCATTCCATTTTTTCACACAAGGCACATGAGAAATCCAAGCAACCATCAGAGTGTACAAACAGCTCAACAGAATCTCCGAAATGCTGCTTGACCAATCCGGATAAACGATCTATTTCATCATGAGCCTGATGCACATTAAAATACCAAGGCACTGTGAGATGACAATCCAGATGAATCATAGCGCCATATTTAATAATACGGAGGTTGTGCAAATCAATCCAATTGGGATTCCTGTTTTCATTTAAAAAAACAACCATTTTATTCAACAATTCCATATCCGCTTCGTCCATAATTCCGGCAATAGAACTTCTAACAATTTTATATCCGGTGTAAAAGATAACCAAAGCAAAGATGATGGCAACAACACTGTCAATCCATGAAATACCTGTTATAAAAAGTAAGACCAAACCAATGATGATTCCTATTGTAGTATAAGTATCAGCCATCAGATGTTTACCACTTGCAATGAGAGCCAGAGAATTATTTTTCTTTCCAGTTTTTACGCAAATCATTCCGGCAAGTAAATTTATAATAGCAGTTATTCCAACAAGATAAATCCCATAATCCAATTTCTGAATAGAATGAGGTTCGTATAAATTCAAAATGGCTTCTCTAATAATAAAAATTCCTGCAATACCAATCAATATCCCTTCAATGGCTGCCGAGATCGGAAGAGC
>CALCNY010000190.1 GCA_937897585.1 uncultured Chitinophagaceae bacterium
AAGTGGGGTTGATTTAACAACTGCCCAAACAATCGCTGGTGTGAAAACATTTTCAGTCGCTCCAGTTTTATCTACTGCTACTGCTTCAAAGGCTTTATTTACGGATGCTAATAAGAATATTGTATCAAATGAAATAACCGGCAGTGGAAATGTAGTTATGAGTGATGCACCAACTTTCACTGGAACTCTTAAAGCTGCTAATCAAACTTTAAGTGGAACATTGGGTATAGGAACAAATAGCCCTGATGCTTCTGCAAAACTGGATGTATCAAGCACAACACAAGGTTTTTTACCACCGAGAATGACTGAAGTCCAAAGAGATTTAATCTCTCCAAAAGTTGCAGGATTAATGATTTATTGCAGTGATTGTGTTATAAATGGAGAACTTCAGTTTTATAATGGGAGTGCATGGGTTAGTATGAGTGGTGGGAATTCGGTTCCGGGTGCTCCTATCATAGGAGCTGCAACTAGTGGAGATTTACAAGCAACGGTAGCGTTTTCCGCACCTGTAAATAATGGAAGTAGCAATATTACCAGTTACACACTATTCTCAAATCCTCAAGGGCGTATTGCTACAGGTACCGAGAGTCCTATTACCATAACTGGTTTAAACAAAGGCACTAATTATAATTTTAAGGTAACCGCTACCAATTCCACGGGTACAAGTTTAGCTAGTAGTCTTTCTAACACCATATCGGCTGCAACATCGCCTGGTGCACCAGCCATTACAGGTGTAAAATCTGGAAATGGACAGGTAATTGTATCGTTTACAGCACCAGCTGACAATGGAGGAGCAACAATAACAGGCTTCACAGCAACTTCAAGTCCGGGCGGTTTTACAGGTACTGTTTCTCAAGCTGGAGGTGGAACCATAACCGTAGGTAATCTTACCAATGGAACCGCTTATACATTTACCATTACAGCGACCAATGTTGTTGGTACAAGTGTTGCAAGTATAGCTTCCAGTTCAGTAACACCTTTTTTCAATTGTGGAACTAGTACTGTTTCTGACATTGACAATAATAACTATAATACGGTTTTAATTGGTACTCAGTGTTGGACAAAGGAGAATCTAAAAGTTAGAAGATATAATGATGGTACTGCAATTCCATTTGATGTTTCAGGTGGTACAACAGGTAGTGAGCTTGGTCAATCATGGGGTTTATTTACTTATGGTGCACATACCGTTTACGCTCATGATCTCTCTAATTTTGCAAATTACGGTTATTTATATAATTGGTATGCCGCAAAAGGTATTATTGCAGAAGGTGGAACATCAACAAAAAATATCTGCCCATCAGGTTGGCATGTTCCCACGGATGGAGAGTGGACATCATTAATTCAATTTATTGACCCAAGTGCTGATGCAAATGTTAATGGTGCCCAAAGTACTACTGCAGGGGGAAAAATGAAATCTACATCTACTCTATGGTCATATATAGCTCCGCAAAGCCAGGGAACTGATAACTATGGTTTTTCTGCTCTCCCAGGTGGTGCACGGAATGACGTTGGTCATTTTATTTTAAGTACCTCCTACACTTTTTTTCACAGTGCTTCGAACGAGGCTTGGTTCCGCTATCTTAACACCTATAATAGCGTTGTGGATAGGTCATTCTTCACCTCTAAGTCAACTGGAGCCTCCGTACGCTGCATTAAGGATTGATTATTGATTATTTTCCATTCCCTCAGGGTCTTGGGCACGAGACCTTGAGGGGATTTGGAATGTCAAACTCTAGCACCTTGGTGTCAGGTTATTTCAGGACAAGACAGGCATTTATCACTAAAACTA
>CALCNY010000191.1 GCA_937897585.1 uncultured Chitinophagaceae bacterium
AGGGAGGCCAAGGCTAGGGAGGCCAAGGCTAGGAAATAAAATTATCCGGGATTTCATATTTATTTTCGACACTACCATGACCATGATGCTGTTCCTGGTTTTTTATGTATGCTCTTACTTTTGAAAGATCAGATAATGATACAGAAACTGCATAATATTCATTCTGCCATTGAAAATGTTCCTTGCATAAATCATTTTTATTCATCCAGTAAGAACTTTCTCCTTTAAGAAGATTGGCAATTTTAGCAACTCCATAATCAGAGCCCATTCCTATCAGACAATGTACATGATCTTCATAGCCATTTATGAAATCAAAATAAAAATCTTTATTCTTTGCATTATCTCTCATGTGCAGAAATAATTTTGAGCGAATTTCTTTTGTTAATAAAGGTTTTCTGTTTTTTGTAGCCCATACAAAATGAACCCACACTTTAATCATCGACATAATAATTGATTTTTTTATTGTCATAAATACAAATCAAAATTATCATACGAATTGAAATTTAATTGTGTTAAACCATCATGCAGAAAGCAGAAAAAAACCTCGTTTTGCGGGTTAATTTTATTCCTAGCGCTGGCCTTAAGGCCAGCGCTAGGAATAAAATGTGCGACCTCCCTAGCATGGGCCTTAAGGCCCATGCTAGGGAGGCCCATGCTAGGGAGACCAAGGCTAGAGAGAGAGGCTACACATTTTTTATCACATACGTTACCACGCCCCAGATGCTGAAATCACTTTCGTGATTAATTTCCATGGGTGATAATTTCGGGGTTTCTGGAATGAGTCGGATTCTGTTCATTGTTTTTTCAAATCTTCTGATGAGCATTTCACCATCGATAACGGCAATGATAATTTTGCCGCTTTCGGGTTTTACACTTCTGTCGACAATCACAATATCACCATGGTGAATACAAGCATTGATCATACTGCTGCCCTGAACCTTCATAAAAAAAGTTGCTGGTTTGTTACGAATCAATTGTTCATTCAAATCAATGCCCCTGTCCATGTAATCATCTGTTGGTGAACCAAAACCGGTAGCGTCTGCATTAGGTACATCCAATTGTTTAAACGCTTTGCTGCCGCGGTATCCGGCCGAAAAAAACTGTTCGAGTTCCATATAAATACGATTTAAAATTGCTAAATTTTTTAGTAAATTTAGGGGAATAAATTTCTCTGGCAAATTTTTTTAAGAAAGAAAAAAGAGAGGGGAATGTAAAATGTAGAATATCCAATGTAAAATGTAAAACAGAGAATTCGGTTATTAAATTGGCGGTCTCTCATGAAAAGGAAAGAACGAGAATAAATAATAAGGGAGTAAAAATAAGGAATAAGAAAGTGGGGGTTAGCTCCGAGCAAACGCAGCATCTTTTTCATAAACCTCTGCGCAAACTCTATCTTCTCTACTTCTCCGCGGTAATCAATTCGTGAATTCGTGAGCCCCCTCAGTCCCCCAAAGGGGGAAGTTTTCATTTCGGAAATATAAAAAAGCCTTTGTGTCAAATACCTCCGCGTAAACTCTACATTCTCCATTCTCAGCGGTGAAAAAAAATCGTGCATTCGTGGCCAACCAAATTTCACCGAAGGGGGAATAAAGAACATCAAAAAAACTTCGTGGTACTTTGTGCCTTAATGTCTTCGTGGCAAAAATCCTTGCGTCCTTGCCCCCTTGCGCACTTTGCGTGAAACCCATTCCCTTGTGGGCAAAAAAAAAGGCCGACTCGGATTTTTGAGACAGCCCTTTTAGTTTTGTTTATCTGGTTAATTCATAGTAATAATATCTTGAAAAGCATTATGCCTATATAAAATTCTTCGCTAAGGTATATTTAATGTTCAATCAAACATCAAGGGTTTAAACTAAAAAAATGTAGTAATGCTACTACAGGAAGGAATTGAAAATATAGAATGAAAAATGTTTGTTGTTTATTATTTGTTTTTCTGTTGGAGAGTCTTATCCAGTATCTAGCCCTATCCAACGCAACGTCCCTTGCAGGAGACATTGCTAAGAAGTTAGGAGAAGTTCATCATTATCAAGCATCCAGCCAATCTAGCTTATCCAGCTTATCCAGAGCCTATCCAACATCTCCCCTACATCAACTTATTTTCAATACAATACAACGTGATGTCGGTATTGTTTTTCAAATTCATCTTCACTAAAATTCTGGAGCGGTAGGTACTAACGGTGTTTATGGAAAGAATCATCGATTCGGCAATTTCGGAAAGTGATTTACCCGATCCTAATAATTGTAAAACTGTAAATTCTCTGTCGGACAGCATTTGATGAAGCGGTTTATTTTCGTCCTTATCCACCATAGACGCCAGTTTTTCGGCCACATTTGCAGTGATGTATTTTTTCCCGGTGAGCACTCTTTTTACAGCGGTTACCAATTCGTCGGGCGCCAAATCCTTACTCAAATACCCTGAGCCACCAGCTTTTAAAACCCTTATAGCATAATGATCTTCGGAATGTATGCTCATGATTAACACCGGCAATTTCGGATTGATTTGTTTGATTTGCGGAATGGCTTCCAAACCACTTCTTCCTGGCATAGACAAATCACTGATGATAACATCCCATTCTGACTCCATGATTTTGCTAATCATAGCTTCTGCATTTGCTACTTCATCAATTTCTGCATCAGGAAATCCTTCACTCAAAATCTGGTTAATCCCTTTTCTTACAATAGCGTGGTCATCTGCAATTAATATTCTAATCATGGTTTGTAAAATTAATCATCTAAGGGCAATTTTACCAATACCATTACGCCTTCATTTTCCTTGCTACTGATTTGATAACTGCCTCCCAGCATAATTGTTCTTTCTTTCATGCCCAATATGCCCAGAGATTGCTTTTTATTGATTTCTGTTTCATTGAAACCGATGCCATTGTCTGTAATGGACATCACCAATACATCATCTTCAATGGTTAACAATGTATTTACTGCAGTGGCTTTTGAATGTCTTAATACATTGGTCAAACTTTCCTGAAAGATTCTGAAAATAGCGGTAGATTTTTCAGGATTGATTTTTACATTTCCAAGATTGGTTTCAATGTCTGATTTGATGTGAAATCTTTTTTGAAATTCATCGCTTTGCCATTCCATTGCAGATAACAATCCCAAATCATCAAGCATGCTGGGCCTGAGCTGAGTGGCTATTCTTCTTACATTTTTAACGGTATCATCAATGAGAAACAGCGCATCTTTTAGTTTATTGCGGACTTCTATGTTATCAGGATTTATTTTTTTATTTAACCAGGATATTTCCATTTTTAAACCGGTAAGCTGTTGTCCCAGTTCATCATGAATTTCTCTGGCTATTCTGGTACGTTCTTCTTCTCTGACATTTTGAAGATGGGTGGCCAAATCGCGAAGTTCTTTTTGGGTTTTTACTTTTTCAGAAATATCAATACCTACGCCCATCATACAATCTTCGCCATTATACTTTATGAAAATACCCGTAAAGTAAAAAGGAATTTTTTGATTGTCTTTCACCAATAAATCGCCTTCCACATGATCAATACCCGATTTAAATACGTTGGCTATTTTTTCTGCAAACAATGCTCTTTGTTCTTCAGGAACAAAATTTACTGGACTAGCTGTTGATAACATTTGTTCATCTGTCAATCCTGATATATCAAGCAGATTTTTATTCCATCTGATATATTTACCCTCTTTATTAAACATGTAAAACACACCGGGCAAACTATTGATCAACACATCAGACATTTCTTTTTCATGAATGACTTGCTCCTGTATTTTTTTCTGTTCTGTGATATCTTGTAAAGCTCCTAAAATTCTATATGGTTTACCTTCATCATTGTATAGTATCGTTTGTCTGTTGAATAAAACAATCCATTTATTTTCGGAATTTAAAAATCGGTACTCCGAAATCATTGTTTCTTTTTTCTTAGCAAAAATATCAGACAAAATTTCAATCCCTTTCTTTGAATCTTCCGGATGCATGCGTTCCAAAAAGTATTCAAAATTGGATTTGTTGTCAGGCTTATTTTTTAATAGCTCATAATAATTGGCATTCCCCCAAATTTCATTTGTAGTCAGGTCCCAATCCCATATGGCATCGTTCGTTCCTTTTAAAATGAGCTCAAATCTATTGTTAAGTATTTCGAGTTTTTTATTCGCTTCTTTTTGATGAACTTCCTGCGCTTTCCTTTCTGTGATATCTCTATAGTAAACAGATACGCCATGTTCATCAGGATAAATCCAGTTTTCAAACCACTGTCCAGTTAATGCGTATTTCAATTCATTATGAACTTCTTTTTTATGTTGTAATACCGAAAGTAAAGATTCATAAAATTCAGGACTTGATTTTTGTGGCGTGTATTCTAGAATATTTTTACCTGTCATTTCTTGTACAGTCGAACTATG
>CALCNY010000192.1 GCA_937897585.1 uncultured Chitinophagaceae bacterium
CATTATCTTCTTCATACCTGAAATTTCGGTTACCATACATATTAATAGTAGATGAATCCGCATGTAGGTTACGATTAAAAATTATTGCATCACCATTTGCAATTACGTTTACTATAGATTTTCCAAAATAAACATTTGCATTACTATTGAAATCTAATTTTGTTGTTTGTATTAATTTACTATTTGTATAAACATTACCTGCAGTTGCTTTTATTGTACTTAAAGTAATATAATCATCCACGAAGCTCAGTGTACCTGGTCCGTTACTCACTACATCGAAGTTGATAACCGTACCATTTGTTTTAAATGTAGAAACAGCTTTTGGCTCAAGCACCATGCTAAAATAGGTACCTAAAGGATCAGAAAAACTATTTGATGTATTACAAATTCTTAATGTTGTATCAATATCGGCAGAGCCTTTTAAAGTAAGCACTTTGTTGTTACCATAAAACTTGGCCTTGTTTAATACGCCTGCAATTGTCAAATTATTGATAGCTGCAGAAATATCAAGTGTTACCTTATTGGTATCCACATTTGCTGGGAATGAGTTGGCATCAAAAATTACATTGTCATATTCATTTGGAATACAACCATCAGGTGTACCACCACTGGTATTAGCCCAATGCGAAATTTGAGACCAGTTTCCTTTACCCCCTACCCAATAACGATTTTTTGGTGTTACTGGATTAAGAACGAAACCTGAGTTTTGACCTAAGTCAATGGCTTCGTTTATGGTTAATGTACCTGTTCCTGTAACTGTCAATTTCTTAATAGAAATAAATGATGTCGTAGCATTTACTGTTGCGCCTAGATTTAAAGTCGATACTGCATCTGTAGAGCCTGCTGCGGTATTGATGGTATTGTAGGTATTACAATCGCCACCATTCATGATTAAACTTTTTCTTACAGTTAATGTTCTTCCATTACCAAATCTGTAATCAGTTCCAACCGGACTTAACAAGTTCAACGTATCTATCCATGTTGTACCCGGAATAGCCACTACTTTTGCATAGGTAATTAGCTTACCCACATTATAACAGCCTCTTAAATATAAAGATCCATTAGTAGAAGAGGTTATTGTTTTTATTTTACATACCTGTGATGTATCCGAAACACCACCCGCATAGTCTTCATCATGATATAAGTATAGATTCACTTTATTTCCTGCAACGATATTTCCATAATTAGCATAGTAACTTGAATTGACGCTCCATGAACTTGCAAGCTGACCATTTCCATACAAACCAGACTGTAATGTGTAGCTGGTAGAAGATCCTGAAATAGGCCATCCCGGTATGTTAGTCAATCCTACGCCTGTAGCCGAATTGCCATTGAAATAATAATAGTATTTAGGAAGATTGATATACTCTTCAGGATTTTTGAAGTTTACATTACCATATTGCACCAAACCTCTGCTCATAATCTGGTATGAACTGTAAATATTTAGTGTTGAAGAATCTAGAGAGATAACACTGTTGGCATTTGTATTGATATCCCAATTCCATGTGTAAAGAAGGTTGTAGGTATCAATTTTACCAACCAAGTTAATGGTTGATGTACCAAAGTATAATTTACCGGAAGTTGTGGTATTGTCTTTACTCTGGAAGTAAGAGAGCTGCAATAATTTACTGTTTGTTTTGAAAGTACCATCATAATGATTGATACCATCAATACTTATGAAATCATCCGAAAGGCCATACACACCAGTTCCATAAATATTAATAGGGAAATTTACGACAGCACCATTTGAAGTAAAGCTATGGTTGGCTGTACCATATAAATTCATCGTGAATTTCGTATTTGGAACGTTATAAGCGTTCAACGAATCCACAAATCTAAAGTTTGAATCTAAAGTCACCGATCCATATACATTCATTTGCTTACCATTGCCATATAATTTTGGCGAAAATCTCACACCATTGGCTATGAAGCTATTTATTTTAACGACGTTAGAGTCGATAGTTACTTTTTGATTGGCGGCTGTAAATGAATTGGCATCAAAGATTACATTATCTGTTGCACTTGGTAGGATTGGCTGATAGTTTGTACCACCTGATGAAGTAGCCCAATGATTCAAAGTGTTCCAATTACCTGAACCACCTACCCAATAGTAATCATAAGACTTAGTCATAATCAATCCAGAAACAGTACTGGTTATACTGCAATATCTTGTACTCACAACTACATAATAATAAAGGAATCCTGCAGTAGCTGTTGATGGATTAAATACCGAATCGGTAGCACCTACAACTAAAGTTCCACCGGTGGTAGACGCGGTTGTGTTGCTATACCACTGATAAGAAATACTATCACCAGTAGCCCTAACACTTAATCGTGCCTGAGTACTACCCATAATAGCAGTTTGCGCTGCTGTGGTTGGTTGTACTGATATTACAGGGATATTATTTATAGTAGCTCCAACTGCTGTACGTGTAGCAGATACGCAACCTAAAGTATTGGTAGCTTGCACATAATAAGTAGTTGATGCAGTTAATGATTGTGTAGTTACACTTGCACCTGTACCAATTGAAACACCACCTGTTGCTGCATTGTACCATGTAAGCGTTCCTGCTTGAGATGCAGTAGCAGATAAAGTCAAAGCGCCTGGTCCACATTTTGAACCTGGAGTTACTGAGGTGATGGTTGGTAAACCATTTATTGTAAATATTGTAGTGGCCGATGAAGAACATCCACTAGCATTAGTAACTGTGTATGAAATAATTGCTGTTCCAGATGCAATACCTGTTACTAAACCATTTGCAGAAACTGTAGCAATCGCATTATTTGATGAAGACCAAACACCACCAACTGTTGAGTTTATTAATTGGCGAGTGGTGTTTACACAAATCGAATCGGTTAATGTGGCAGATTTTGAAACAGGTGCTCCTGTTGTCCAATTTGATGCTGAACCTGTTAAAGAGAAATTAGCAAGATTACCATTTAATGCATTACTTGTTTTATCTTTTAATGTGATTTCAGAAGTGTTGTTTCCATTAATTGTTCCTTGGTTAAAATTATAATAAGCAACTAAGCCCGTTTCATTTCCATTAAGTTCATTGTACATTGAAGATTGCAGCTGTTGTTGTGTTCTAGCTGTTCCCCAAATTCTAAATTCATCCATTACACCTTTAAAATATGAAGTCCAACCAACAACAACACCCAAAAACAATCTAGTTTGACAAGGATAAAATAATGTAGTCTTAGCACTAGTAATTGCTGTACTTATTAGTTGTCCATCGATATAGAATCTTGAAGTATCAATATTAACTCCTGATTTCACAACCACTGCTAAATGAATCCAAGTGTTACTCTTATCAGTATTACTTGAGATAGATGACAGATTTTCAGCAGAAGTAGTATTATTGCAATAGCTATTATTTAAGGTACTTCTCCATGTATGTTCGCCCCAATTTGACAAAATTAAACCACCAGCTACACCACTTTCAAATGTCGAATAAATTGCTCTTATGTTTAAATTACTAGAGAATAATGAGTCATCAAATTTCACTAAAGTCTCAACACTATAATTCCTATATAATTTACCTGTTGGAGATGAACCATTAACGTTGCTATTATCAAAAATATGTATATAATCATTAACCCCATCAAACCTCAATGCTCTGTTGATAGTGGTACTTGTATCAGTGCTATTAGGACTTATAACAGGTAATGAATTTACAATTACACGAGCTGAATCAGATGCAGTACTTTGACATCCATTAGCATCTCTGATTTTTACAGAATAGTTACCAACACTTGATACTGTTATAGATTGAGTTGTAGCGCCAGTGCTCCATAAATAAGAAGAAGCAAATGGTGCAGTTAATGTAACAGAACCTCCTGAACAGATAGATGTTGAACCTGATGAAGCAATCGTAGCAATAGGCAATGCATTTACAGTTACAACTTTAGGTGTGGCATTCAAACTCCAGCAACCTAAACTATTTTTTACACTAACAGTATAATTTCCTGAAGTTGAAGCTGTAATTGACCTTGTTGTAGCACCCGTACTCCATAAATAAGCTGAAGCAGAATCTGAAGTCAATGTTACTGATCCGCCGGCACAGAAAGTTGAAGCACCACCGGCTGTAATATTTGCCAATGGCAATGTTCTGATGGTTAAATGTAAAGTAACTACGCTATCACATCCAAGTAAATTATTTAAAGTAGTTGTATAATTTCCTGAGTTTAAGTATGTATTTCCATACCAAACAAAACTACCACAAGCGATAGCTGTTGTATCTCCTGTGTTACTTCTATTTATAATAAGCTTCAAAGTATCCACCGAAGCACATCCAAAACCATTTGCGTAACTGTACGTGTACAAACCACTGTTAGTATAAGCCGAATCATGCCAGCTATAGCTGTTACAAGCTGTTATTGAATATGAATTGTAAGTTGAATTATTAATTGTTAAATGCAAAGTAATTACGCTATCACAACCTACACTGTTGGTAAAGGTTTTGTTGTAATCACCAGAGTTGTTGTATGTATTACCATACCAACTGAAACTATTACATGCAGTAGCTGAAGTATCTACATTGCTGCTGCTATTATTGATGGTTAAATGTAAAGTAATAACGCTATCGCAACCTGCAACATTTACTAAAGTATGCGTGTAATCGCCACTGTTAGCATAGTTAACGCCAAACCAACTATAATTGTCGCAAGACGTTACTGTTACAGAAGCGGTTGTACTTTCTAAAATCGTAAGATGTAAAGTAACTACGCTATCACAACCAACAGCATTGGTTAAAGTAGCTGTATAATTTCCTGAGTTGGTATAATAATCTCCTTTCCATGTAAAATGATCACAAGCAATAGCAGCAGTATCTCCTGTGTTGCTGTGATTTATCGTTAAATGCAAAGTATCCATTGAGAAACAACCACTAGGTGTAGTGTATTGATATAAATAATTTCCACTGTTGGTGTAAGTAACACCATGCCATACATAACTATCACAAGCTTTTCTTACAATACCTGCATTGGTATTGTTGTTGATGGTTAAGTTTAAAGTTGCAATTGAATCACAACCTGCTGCGTTAGTGGTGGTATAAGTATACACACCTGAAGCGTTATAGGTAACACCATTCCATGTATATGTAAAGCAAGCAGACATATCCGTAGATGAGCTATTGCTGTTATTGATCGTTAATGATAAGATAGCAGTTGAATCGCAATTCACTGCGTTTGTAGTATGATAAGTGTACACACCTGAAGCGCTATACAATTGACCATTCCAGTTATAAGAATTACAAGCACTAACATTGATGGTATCAGATACCGAACTGTTGTTGATGGTCAAGTTCAGTGTAGCAGTAGAATCACAACCAAATGCGCCTGTTGTTGCAAAACTATATACACCAGAAACGGTATAAGTTTCGCCATTCCAAGTATATGTATCACATGCAGTAGCATCTGTATTAGAAGATGTACTGTTGTTAATCGTTAAATATAAGGTAGCTGTAGAATCACATCCTGCAGCATTGTTTGTTGAATAAGTATATACACCCGAAGTTGTGTACTCAACACCATTCCATAAATAAGCATAACATCTGCTGATGGTTTCAGAAGATGTAGATTTTTGATTGATGGTTAATTCTAATGTAGATGTAGAATCACATCCTGCAGCATTAGTAGCAACATGTGTATACACTCCAGATGTTGTGTACTCAATGCCATTCCATGTATAAGAACTACATGCAACAACGGCAACTGGCGCTGAAGCATTGCTGTAGTTAACCATTAAATGTAAAGTTGCAACTGAATCACAACCGGCAATAGTTTGTGTGTTGTAAGTATAATCTCCTGATAAAGTATAATTCTGTCCATTCCATGAGTATGAATTACATGCAATAACACTTGTATCAGATGCACTGCTATTGTTGATGGTAAGATTTAATGTAGCCACTGAATCACATCCTGCAGCATTTAAAGTTGCATAAGTATAAACTCCAGATGCGGTGTAAGTTTGGTTGTTCCATGTATAAGAATTACATGAAACTTCAACTGCCGAACTTGATGAAGTATTGTTAATTGTTAATTGTAAAGTTGCTACTGAATCACATCCTACTGCATTGTTTGTAGTAAATGTGTAAACACCTGAAGCGGTGTAAGTTTGGTTATTCCATGAATATGAATCGCAAGCGGTAACTGTTGTTGTTGATGCGCTGCTATTGTTGATCGTAAGATTCAATATTGCTACTGAATCACAACCTGAAGCGTTGATTGTATGATAGGTATTCACTCCAGATGTAGTGTATACCTGTCCATTCCATGAGTACGAATTACATGCAGTAACAGTTGATTCTGATGAACTACTATTATTGATGGTAAGGTTTAATGTTGCTACTGAATCACATCCTGCAGCATTTTGAGATGCGAATGTGTAAACGCCAGATGCAGTGTAAGTTTGGTTGTTCCAGTTGTATGAATTACAAGCAACGATGGTCGCCGAACTTGATGAAGTATTGTTAATCGTTAATTGTAAAGTTGCTACTGAATCACAACCTAAAGCATTGTTTGTAGTAAATGTGTAAACACCTGAAGCGGTGTAAGTTTGGTTATTCC
>CALCNY010000193.1 GCA_937897585.1 uncultured Chitinophagaceae bacterium
ATACGAGATAAACATCGGTGACTGGAGTTCAGACGTGTGCTCTTCCGATCTAATCTATGCGTTTCCAGAATTTTTATTAGACTTAAACTGTCCGTTAAAATGGAATCAAATTTAGAATAAAACTCTTTTAAGTAATGTCCAACAAAAATTGAAGCTGGAGTTAAAATCCAATTGTAACCTGCTACTATTGGCCTGCCTACAATGAGATTTTTCAAAATTTTCTTGTTGCTCTCCTTAATTTTTTTTTCTTCCCAATCATTTTCAATTCACAACGCGAAGTCAAATAAATGCGATTTGTCATTTGAATATTACATATACATTTCCGGAGTAAAAGAAAGAAATGATGTGTTATCACTTCAAGCATTAATTCAAAAAAAAGAGGGTGTTAGTTTTTTTATGGCAGAAAGATTTCCTGTAAGATGTTTTGTATTAAAATCAAGCCGCCACATTAGCGAAGCGGAATTTAAAAAATGGATTCCTGGGAAATATGTTATTGAAAGTTTTGGAGAAGGAAATGCTGGCAAAGAAACTGCTTACAGAATATACAACCAACATAAAAAATCAAATCAATAAAAATGAGATTAGGCATTGTACTATTTTTTTCATTTTTGTCGCTGACCAATACTTTTGTTTTTGCACAAACCTTCAATGGCACTGGTGGAGATATTCCTGATGCAGGCGCAACACCAACTTGCTTTCCAATCAATGTTACCGGCGTTGGAACCATCAATACAAGCTTTGGATTGGCAAGTGTTTGTTTAGACATTACTCATACTTGGGATTCTGATTTGGAAATCGCATTGCATGCACCTGATGGCACGATTATTTTTCTTTCTGTTCAAAATGGTGGTTCAGGCCAAAACTATACAGGCACATGTTTTACTGGCACCGCACTTTCTTCGATTTCTACAGGAATCGCACCTTTTACTGGATCATATCTTCCTGATGAACCATTAGGAGCAGTAAATAATGGACAAAACGCTAATGGAACATGGTCTTTATGTATACAAGATGTGTTAGGATTATTTACTGGAACACTCAATAACTGGAGCATCACATTCAACAATACACCAGCACCTCCACCTCCGGCACAGCCTCCTTGCTTGGGAAATCCTCCAGCTGGCGATGATTGCGTTGCCGCAACAGCTGTGTGTAATTTCAGTGGCTATTGTGGAAATACTTCTAGTACTTACAATGCAGATGAATGGCCAGAATTAACCGCTGCCTTTTGTGGCACCTTAGAAAATAATTCATTTATCACTTTTGTGGCTTCTGCAACTACTGCTTCATTTAATATTTGGGTGAGTAATAGTTTACACGGGGATGGCATTCAAATGATGTTCTATGATGGCGGATGCGGATCCGGTGCAGTAAACACTTATGGTTGTTACGGACAAATACAGCCTAGTTTGTTTCCAACTGCAATTACAGCAACTGGACTAACAATTGGCAATACTTATTATCTCATGTTCGATGGATATGCTGGAGATGTTTGTGATTATACCATTGCACCCTTATCTGGTGTAAATATTCTTGATGTGTCTACAAGTGCGGGCTCTGGTGGCGCTTCGTCTTCTACCACAATCTGTATTGGAGAAAGTGTAAACCTAACCGCTTCTGGCGGGAATGGAACTTATAATTGGACAGGTGCCGGTTTAAGCTCAACTACTGGTTCTGTTGTTACTGCCACTCCAACTGTTACTACTGTTTATACCGTTACTTCTTCCAACCCTGGTGGCAACTGCCCGATTACAAAAGATTTTACAGTAAACGTTACTCTAACACCTAATCCACCTGTAGTTTCAACACCAATTACATTGTGTCAAAATTCAGTAGCATCACCACTTACAGCAAATGGTGCTGGCTTATTATGGTATAGTACCTTAACCGGTGGACCTGCAGGAACAGCAATAGCTCCTACACCTTCGACTACTAGTGTTGGAAGTGTTACTTATTATGTGAGTCAGACATTAACCTGCGGCGAAAGTATTCGAGTTCCTATTGTTGTTAATACCATTAACGCAACTCCTGCACCTGCTGTAAATTCCCCTGTTACATTTTGTCAGAATAGCACAGCTACTGCATTAACAGCAACTGGAAACGGCTTATTATGGTATACGAGTGCATCAGGAGGAACCGGTAGTTCAACAGCACCGATTCCTTCAACTACAACTCCTGGAAATACGATTTATTATGTAACTCAAAATGGTAATTGCGGCGAAAGCCCAAGAGCACCAATAACTGTAAGCATAACACCTTTGCCAACTCCTCCCACAGTTGTTACGCCAATAACTTACTGCTTAGGATCACTAACTAGTCAACTTACAGCAACAGGCACTGATTTACATTGGTATAATTTCGGAAGTGGCGGCACTTCATTAGCGGCTGCTCCAACACCTTCATCAGCAACAATTGGAAACTCAGCATATTATGTTAGTCAAACTGTGAACAGCTGTGAAGGACCTCGTGCATCCATTGTCGTTACTATCGTTGCCGCTACTGCAACTCCGGTTGTAACAACTCCAGTTGTATACTGTCAAGACGCTATTGCCAATCCCCTCACGGCAACAGGTAGTGGATTATTATGGTACACTACTTCTACAGGCGGCACAGGAAATTCAATTGCTCCAACACCATCAACAGCAATATCTGGAAGTTTCGACTATTATGTTAGTCAAACAACGAACTGTGGTGAAAGTCCAAGAGCTTTAATAACGGTTACGGTTAACCCAACACCATCAGCTCCAACTGTTGGTAGTCCATTGTCATATTGTATTGGTGCCACTGCAGTTCCATTAACTGCTACAGGCTCCAACTTATATTGGTATACCGTGCCTTCAGGCGGAAATGGGATAAGCAGCCTGACACCATCTACAACTTCAGTTGGGACAACAACTTATTATGTCAATCAAACTATTTTGGGATGTGAAAGCCCAAGGGCAAGCTTGGATGTTACCATAACTGGATTGCCACCGGCGCCAGTTGTTAACCCATCTTCTTATACATATTGCCAACTCCAGTCCTCACAAGCACTCACAGCCACTGGAAACAATCTTTTGTGGTATACAGCTGCAACTGGAGGTATAGGAAATAATGCATCTCCAATTCCTTCAACATTAAATACTGGCACTACTTCTTATTTTGTTTCACAAACATTAAGTTGCGGGGAAAGTCCAAGAGCTGAAATAACTGTTACCGTCAATCCTACTCCTCTTGCTCCACAAGTAACTTCACCTGTGGTTTATTGTCAAGGAGTAAACCCAAGTACACTTACAGCCAATGGAAATAATTTACTTTGGTATAATGCAAGTTCAGGAGGAATCGGCTCATCAAGTGCTCCAACTCCATCGACAACAAGTACAGGAAATACAAGTTATTTTGTAAGTGCAACAACAGGATCTTGTGAAGGACCAAGAGCAGAAATAATAGTTACAGTAAATATAACACCTGCTGCTCCTTTGGTAAATACTCCTGTAACATATTGCAAGGGTAATGCTACAAATCCGCTAAATGCTACAGGAAATAATTTACTTTGGTACACTGCTGTAACAGGTGGAACAGGGACTAACACATCTCCATTCCCATCAACCAATTCAACAGGAACCGTTGCTTATTATGTAAGTCAAACCATTGGAGTATGTGAAGGCCCGAGAGCAAACCTTAATGTTATTACTTTGCCCACTCCTAATTTGGGTCCTGATAAAAAAGATACAGTTTGTTTTGGCTCAAGCTATGATTTAACGGGTGTTTTCAATTCTAGTGGATTATCAGTTAATTGGACACAAAATGGTGTTCCAGTTATTGATCCAACTTTAATAAATGCCTCAGGTATTTACCAAATCGATGTCACCAATTCAAATGGATGCTCAGATACTGCTTTGTTTACTTTTAATGTCAGGCCTCCTGTTAAAGCCTTTGCCGGGAATGATACCATTGCCGTAAAAAATGGCAATCATCAATTATTTGCAACTGGTGGAGACCGATATGAATGGACACCATCTTCAATGCTTAACTTTTCTAACATTCAAAATCCAATTGCCACTTTAAATAATGATCAACTTTTTGTGGTAACAGTTTATAATAGCATTGGTTGCTCTGACAAAGATTCTGTATTTATTAAAGTGTTTCAACAACCAAAAGACTATTACTATATTCCAAGTGCATTTTCACCGAATGGTGATGGATTGAATGATATCTTCAGGCCAATTCCTGTAGGTATCAATTCACCTGATTGTGAATGGTTCAGAGTTTATAATAGATTTGGACAATTGTTATTTTCTACAACACAATGGATGAAGGGATGGGATGGCAGATACAAAAACAATCTACAACCAATTGGCACTTATGTGTGGTCATTAGGTTATAAAGAAAAGGATGGTTCTACGAAAGTATTAAATGGAAGTGTTTTGATTGTGCAGTAGAGAATGCTGGATAGGCTGGATAAGCTGGATATGCTGGATTGTAGATGCTAGATAGAAGCCACTCAATATTAATAATATTTTCATTTCACAAAAAAGCATAAAAAAAGCCACTCAATGAGCGGCTTTTTTTTATTTTGAATTTCAAAATTATACTTTGAAGTGAGCAAAAGCTTTGTTGGCTTCAGCCATACGATGTGTATCTTCTTTCTTTTTGAAAGCGGCACCTTCACCTTTACTTGCAGCAACGATTTCGTTAGCTAATTTATCAGCCATGCTACGACCATTTCTTTCACGGCTATATCTGATCATCCATTTGATGCTCAAAGAAATTTTTCTGTCTGGTCTTACTTCAGAAGGAATCTGAAAAGTAGCGCCACCAATACGACGGCTACGAACCTCAACACCTGGAGTGATGTTAGTCAAAGCTCTTTTCCAAACTTCATATCCGTCTTCGCCGGTAATTTTAGCAACTTTATCAAGAGAATCATAAAAAATGATGAATGCACCACTTTTTTTGCCTTCCCACATAAGGTTGTTTACAAATCTTGTAACCAGTTTGTCGTTAAATTTTGGATCTGGTGCTAAAGGAATCTTTTTCGGTTGTGACTTACGCATTGTTATTAATTTTAGTCAGACGACTTAATTGATATTATTTTTAAAAATTATTTTTTTGCTTTTTTAGTACCGTATTTACTACGGCTTTGTTTACGGTCTTTCACACCCGCAGTATCCAAGCTACCACGAACGATATGATAACGTACACCTGGAAGATCTTTAACCCTTCCGCCACGGATCAACACGATTGAGTGTTCTTGTAGATTGTGTCCTTCACCCGGAATATAGGCGATAACCTCAATCTTGTTTGTTAAACGAACTTTAGCTACTTTACGCAAAGCCGAATTCGGCTTCTTAGGAGTTGTTGTGTACACTCTGGTACAAACACCTCTACGTTGTGGGCAACTATCCAAAGCTCTTGATTTGCTTTTGGTTTTGATGATTTCTCTTCCTTTTCTTACTAACTGTTGAATTGTAGGCATTTATTAACCTTTTAAATTTTGGACGGCAAAGGTAACCATATTCATTTAAAAAAGAAAAAAATATGTACGAAAAAATCTTTTTTTATTCACATTCTATAAAAAAAACCGCAAACTGGTGCGGTTTTTTAATTTTTTTTCTTGGCATTTGTTACACTTTCATCATCCAACAATGTCTGTCTTCTGCAATACCATATCTGATGGCGTTAAGACGATTCTTAACTTCGGGCGCTGTTTTCCAATTAGTTACGTCAAATTCCATGACATATTCTTTGTAACGCAATTCCTTAATGTATGAAATAGTTGCAGCAGTTCCGGTTCCAAAAACTTCCCTAAGTGTACCTGACTTGTGAGCCAAAATAATTTCTTCAATATCTAAAGGTCTTTCCTCAACATGAAGGTCCATTTCCTTCAAAGTTTGAATTACACTGTCCCTTGTTACTCCAGAAAGTATCGTTCCTGTAGATAAATCCGGAGTAATGGCTTTATTCCCGATAATAAAAAACACGTTCATGGTTCCACACTCTTGAACATATCTGTGCTCAAAAGCATCCGTCCAAAGTACTTGATCATAGCCTTTTCTTTTAGCTTCTGCTGTGGCATGCATGGCAGCTCCATAATTACCTGCAGCTTTAGCGTAACCTACTCCACCAGGCACTGCTCTTACGTATTGCTCTTCTACATAAATACGCATCGGTGTGTTATAATAAGGTCCAGTTGGACTTAAAATAATCATGAACTTATAATTTTCGCTAGGCCTAACACCAATCATTTCATCACTGCTAAACATGAATGGTCGGATATATAAAGAATGATCCTCAAAACTTGGAATCCACTGACGATCTAGGTTAATCAGCATTTTCATGCCTTCAATGAATATTTCTTCAGGTATTGTAGGCATCTGCATTCTTTCAGCTGAAATATTAAAACGTCTGAAATTATCGTGAGGTCTAAATATCAAAGCTTCTCCTTCTGGATTTTTATAGGCTTTTATGCCCTCGAAAATTGCCTGGCCATAATGAATAGCTGCCAAGGCCGGAGAAAGAGATAGTGGCTGAAATGGTTTTATCTCAACATTTTTCCATTCGCCGTTTTCATAATCTACTTCAAGCATATGATCTGTAAAATATTTTCCAAAAGGAATATTTTCCAAACTATGATCATTGATTTTGCTCTTTTCTGATTTATTTATTTTAAAATCGGCTGCTGCAATCATATTCATTAATTTTACAGCAAAGAAACAAAAAAAAGAAACGGGCAGGCGACATATTTATGAGTTTAGACAATTTTCAAATCTCTGTTGGTTTAACAACAGAATTGTATAAGAATTCATTGGTAGCTTTAGATACACCTCAAGTAAAAAGCAATTCTTTAAAGCCGCAATCCCTGAATTTTCTTGGTAAGAATCAAAAGCAAATACTAATTCTGGTGAATGACAATGAAGCAGTATACCTTAATGATGCTGATACTGCGCTTTTAACCGGAATTCTAAACGCCTGTAAATTGAATTTTAATGATATCGCTTTACTCAATCTTTCACAAATTAGTGAAATAGATATATCCTTGTTACAAGACAATTTTAAACCTACAGTAATGATAACTTTCGGCATCAATTTGACATCAATTGAAATTGAACAACATTATGAATATTATGTAATAAACAAAATGAAATCAATGACTTTTTTAAACGCAGCTTCATTAACTCAAATAGGCAAAAATGTAGAAGAAAAAAAACTATTATGGAATTGCCTGAAATCAATTTTTTCAATTTAAAAATCAACGATGTCTGTATTAATTTTCGCAACAAATAATAATAATAAAATTCAGGAAATCAGGAGTATTTTAAATGACAGCATGCAAATCATCGGACTTCGTGAAGCAGGCATTTTTACTGATATTCCAGAGCCTCACCCTACATTAGAAGAAAACGCAAGAGAAAAATCCACTTTCATTTTCAAATTAACGAATTCAGATTGTTTCAGTGAAGATACAGGTTTGGAAGTTTTTTCACTAAACGGTGAACCTGGGGTAAAAAGCGCAAGATATGCGGGTGATGAAAATGACAACCAAAAAAACATCGAAAAGCTACTACAGAATATGGCTTTAGTAAATGACAGAAGAGCCCAATTCAGAACCGTCATTTCACTTATTGAAAATGGAATAGAAATTCAATTTGAAGGCATTTGCAAAGGCAACATTATTGAAACACAAAGAGGTGAAAAAGGATTTGGTTACGACTCAATATTTATTCCTGATGGCAGCGACAAAACATTTGCAGAAATGGAAATCGCAGAAAAAAATATCTTTAGTCACAGAAAAAAAGCAACTTCAAAATTGATTGACTTTTTAAACAAAAATCATGGCAAGAATTAAAATTGAAATACCTGAAAAAATTCATGATAGGCTAAGCATTTCCGTTAGAATCACAGACGTCAATTATGGCAACCACATGGGTAATGATGCTTTGGTGAGTATCATTCATGAGGCAAGAGTTCAATGGTTAATTAAAATGGGATATACAGAAATGAATATCGTAGGGGCTTCCATAATCATGAGTGACCTTGCTGTTTGTTATTTAAGCGAGTCATTTTATGGCGATCAACTTGATATCAGTATCGCAATTGGAGAAATTAGTTCTGCAGGATTTGAACTTTATTACTTAATAGAAACGGTTAGAGAAGAGAAAAAAATCACTATAGCAAAAGCAAAAACGGGAATTGTATTTTATGATTACAAAAGCAAAAAGATTGCAATGGTTCCCAACGATTTTAAAACAAAAATCAACTCATGATACCCTGCCAATATAACCAATTGGCCTCAGCCTGAATCAGGAACATTTCGTGACCATTTTTCACCATCGCGCCTTTAGCTTTTCCCCTTTTCATAAATAAGGTTTCTTCAGGCTTGTAAACCAAATCATATAAAAAATGTCTGTCGCTGATGTAATGATAAGGGATATCAGGGCTTCCTTCTTCGTCGGGAGTCATTCCTGCCGGTGTCGTATTGATAATTAATGGAAACGCATCCATCATTTGTTCGTCAATCTGCTCATAAAATATATCACCTTTGGTTGCAGATTGGGAACGACTTACAGTCAAGAAATCAATGTTGTTTTTTTTCAAAATATACTGAACGCCTTTGGAAGCACCACCCATGCCTAACACTAATGCTTTTTTATGATGAGTTTGCAATAAAGGCAACAATGATTTTTCAAAACCGATCACATCTGTGTTATGACCTATTAATTCGCCGTTTTTGATGACAATACAATTTACGGCACCTATTCCTGTAGCTGCTTCGTCTAACCGTGTTAGATATGGAATTACAGTTTCCTTATGAGGCTTTGTAACCGCAAGGCCTTCAATTTCAGGATTGTTTGCAATTAATGTTGGAAAGTCTTTGATGGATTCAATTGGAAACAATTCAAACTTAGTATCATTTATTCCTTGATCTATGAATTTCTGAGTAAAGAAAATCTTAGAAAAAGAATGCCCCAAAGGATAACCAATCAGACCGAAAATCCTCATCTTTTTATTTATTGATTTTATGAAAACAGCGGAAATAAATTTCTATTTTAAAAAGACAAGATTTCATTAAAGTTACTTGTCAAGATACAATTCAAAAGTATCTCCTCTCAAACCAATTCTCATGGCTTCTAAGGCTATTATTTCTGAAGGTGCAATGTTTCCTAAATTTACATTGCATCCAATGAGTTCAAGGAAATAAAGTTGTTGTGCTTTTTGAGGAGCTTCCCAAAGAATATTTTCAGCAGGTATTTGAGTAAGAATTTCCTGAACAAGACCTTCTCTTACTTCACCAGAACCTCTGTATATGCCTACGTTTCCCGCTTCTCTAGCTTCAGCAATTACGTATGCTGAACCTGCATTCAATTCGGCACGCATTAATTCGATCCATTTGTAAGGTGGAATAATATGAGCAGCATCTTTACTTCCAACTTCGCTTAATACAACGCCATGTTTTGTCAATTTCTCGATATAACCACATTTTTCTGCATGAGGAATTGTGATTGATCCATCACTTACTTCCATATAACTCACACCAAATTCCTTACAAACATTGATGTAGTCTTCAAATTGATTTCTAATCAAAAAGGCTTCGAAAAGTGTACCTCCAAAATAAACAGGCATGTCATAAGAACGATATACTTCAAGTTTTTCTTTAAGATTTGGAGTCACAAATGAAGTCCCAAAACCAAGTTTCACCATATCAATATGAGGATGACCAACTTCCATTAGATTTTTAGCCTCATTAGTACTGAGACCTTTATCCATAATCATTGTGATACCATTTTTTCTTGGCTTTACTGCTCTGTCTGGGATTTGAGTAAGATTGAAATTCATTGCTTATTTGTAAATTTTGAGCAAATATATTCAATCACGCTGACATTTGAGTTGGTTTCAAATCAACGAATTATTTCTTTCGAGATTTTGACTTTTTAAATTGTGAAATCAATTCAACTACTTGTTGGTTTTGTAAAATAGAAGGTTTTATTTCAATAAACTGTTTGATGAGTTTGGGATTGGCTTTTAACGCATACTCAAGATATTGTAATGCTTGCTTGGATTGCCCCATTGCAAAAAGAAAAGCAGATTTAAAATAAACAAAAATAGGTTTTGAATCTGTATGTTCAAAAGCTGTTGCGGCATATTCAAAACCCTCCTCGAAAAGTTGACCTTGATAGAAACATTTTAATAACTCTATCCAGCCATTTGTATTTTTCGGTCGAATTCTAACCACATTACCGAGATAAGTTATGGCTTCATCAAACTGTTGGAGCTGCATATAACAACGACCTAAAGCCAAATTATATTCGGGTTGTAATAAATGATTTTTCAAAGCAATTTGCAACGACTTAATTGCATTTTGCCAATTGCCTTCATTGATATAAGTACAAGCAATCTTGTAATGCATTTGGCTGTCTTCCTGATTTAAGTGGCTGGCTTTTTTATAATTGAATCTTGCTTGTGCATAGTTGTTCATTTTATCATAACTATGACCAATAGCTTCATAAATTACAGCTTCAGGAATTGATAATTCCAGTACTTTTTCCAATACTTCTATAGCTTCTTTATATTTCTTGAGTCTGATGAAAGCATCGCCCATGTTTCTATAAGCATAATCAAACTTTTCGTTAATTGCTGCTGCATACTGGTAGGCATCAATTGATTTTTCATACAATTTTATACCTTGATAAGCTGCTCCTAAATTAAACCAAGCCAATTCGCTGAATGGATTTTTGTCTATTATCCATTGATGTAATTTTATGCCTTCTTCATTTCTGCCAGTGTGATCAGTCCAGAAACATATTTTATATAACGCCTCTTCATTGTTGGGATCCTGATGCAGAATCATTTTTAAGCAATCAAACACTTTTTCAAAATTCTCATAATCATCATACACATCTGCCAACTCAAATAAAAGATTAATTCTATCTTCTCCATCAAAAGAATGAATAGCAGTTTCAAGTAACTCAGCAGCTTCTTCCTGCTTATCCAAAGCCAATAAAGCGTCAGTTTTAATAATAAAAAGATTGGAATCGCTGTTGTCTAACAAAGAGGCTTTTTCTAAGTATATCAAACAATCTTCGTACCTCCTGAATGAAAGTAATATGTCTGCTTTTATGATCAACAACATGGAAGAATAAGGAAACTGATTGATGCCGAATTCTGCAGCTTCCAATGCATCTTGAGATTGATCTTTTTGAATGTAATAATCTGCAATTTGTTCAAACCCTTCCTCTTCTATGAATGTAAACCCTTTACCTGATTTCATTTTCAAGTATTGCATCAGTAATTCTCTTATTTCGCTATTGTTGTGCCTGTAAGGGTTATTGCTCATGTCGATGGTTGTTACTTGTAATTTAGTCAAAAAATGAAGGAATTCATGTTTTTTAATCCCTTTTTTGAAAATCTTGTATTTTTTGAAAAAATGAAAAAAAAGTGGATTACAAATTTTAATTGAAAATAAATAAGATTATATTTGTTTAAGTTTTATTTATCAATAATGACACGTTCAGCCAAAACCATATTGCTTTTAACATTCATTCTTGTAAATATCTTGAATGGTTTTGCAGATCGTGGTGTAAGAAAAAGAGCTAAAAACAAAGTCATTCTGAATATTTCCAATACTGTATCTTTTAGAAACTCTCTTGATTTTAATCTTAAAACAGGATTAAAGTATAAAGGATTATTACTTACAGAACCTAAGCCAATTACAAGTTATGTTTCCTTAAACGGTATCAATACCTATCAAAAAGGAAATACAATTTACATTACTCCATACAAGCAAAAAGTAATTGTACCTGAATTAAGACAAGGTTACGCTGGAATGAAGTTGATTCTAAAGTCAAAAGATTAATATCTGATAATTACTCCCCTTTCTTTAAGCTGATTGCATCTTGATAACTGATTACTCTGTAACCAGATTTTGGAACATCAAAAATATTTGAAGACAATACTTCGTAATTTATTCCTGTCAAAGAATATATATAAGTTATCCCGTTATTAAAATCTTCAAACTGAACAGGAACACCTTGAATAGCAGGAAAAGCTATTGTGTAATTATTATTTACAATAGTAATGGTTGTATCATAATAGACTGTAAGCTTTCCTCCATTTTGTAATGATGCAGTTGCCACTTTGCAAACAATTTCATTAATCTTTTTTTCAGTGTTTTCGAATTTGAAATCAATATTTCTAAATAGTTGATTCTGTGTCAACCAATCTTGTTTTGTTAGATTGATCATTAATTTTTGACCACTATATTCTTTAAGTATAACTCCTTTATCAGTTTTGTTGTTGTAAATGGTAGTTTCTGTTCCTATGCTGTTGATGAAATCTGATTTTGTCTGACTGCCTTTAATAAAAAGCTGGTAGGTCGCATTAGGTGTAGCGTTGTTATTTTTATCTCCATTTTTTTTGATGACAATATTGTATTTCAAAGTGGCATCTGTAATAAGTCTTTGGGAAAAGCCATTTACGAAAACGATAGTTAATAAAATGGTGAATATGAATTGTTTCATCAGTATTTTTCTTTTTAATAAAGATATAAACAAGTAGGGCAATTTCAGAAACGAAAGACGTTAAAAAAGCTGTACCAAAAATAGTACAGCTTTATAAGATTTTCTGGGTTAATTATTTCCCGTCAGATTTCTTTTTTAGATCCTGCAATTTCTTCTGACTTTCCTGCATGGCTTCTATTCTTTCTTGCATTTTTGATTTCTTTACCGGTTTTTTACGGTTCTCCTCAATCTCTATCATTATTTTATCGTGATTGATAATATATTTCTGAATGATAATTTGCAATAACAAGGTAATGGTATTTGAAATCGTATAATACCAAGTAAGTGCAGAAGGCAATTTATTAAAAACGCCAAGTAATAAAACAGGGAAAATGTATGGCATGTATTTCATAAGTGGATTGCTGTTATCCTGCATGTTATTCATGCTATACAATGAAATCAATAGACTTGTTAATACAGCAGTAATAGTAAACAAACTTACGTGATCGCCATAAAATGGAACTTCAAATGGTATTTTAAAAATTGAATCATATTGAGCCAAGTCTTTTGCCCACAAGAAACTCTTACCTCTCAAGTCGATATTAGATTGGAAGAAGTAATACAAAGACATGAAAATAGGAATTTGCAGCAAAGCTGGTAAACAACCTCCTAGTGGGCTCACTCCTGCTGTTTTCCATAATTTCATTTGCTCCATTCCGAAAGTCTGTTGATCATCTTTATATTTTTCTCTTAAGGCATCTACTTCCGGCTTGAGTACTTTCATTTTTGCGCCACTTAAATAACTCTTATACAAAATCGGAGAGGTTATCAAGCGAATCAATAAAGTAAGCAGGAGAATTACGATGCCCATGCTGGCTACGTTTTTCTGAACGAAATCAAAAACAGGAAGTAGGAAATACCTGTTGATGTATTTTACAAATGCGAAAATACCACTACCATACGGAACAATACTTTCCATATGATTGCCGTATTTTTTCAAAATATTGTAATCACTTGGGCCAAAATACATTTGCATTGGAATGATCACTTCGCTTCCTGTTGCTACATTATATCTGGCGTTAGTTGTTACCCTTGCCAAATAATGATCGTTGGAATCTGTAGGTAATTTCCAAGAGGTATTTGTTTCTGAGAATGAATTATCAGCAATAAATGTTGTTAAGAAAAACTGTTGTTTCACACTAAGCCATGCTGCTTTTTTCAATTCTTTTGAATCATCTTTTCTTAAATACTCAAAATCGAAGTTTTGATTTTCATAAAAACAGAAATGACTTTGTGTAAGTTCGTATTTATGATCTTTCTCAATTTCAGGACACTCTAATTGCCAATTGAAATTGATTACATTTTGTGAAAAAAGGAAATCAGCACCGCTTGCTTTTATTTTGAAACCAATCATGTAATCTCCATCTGTAACTGTGTATTCATGAATGATTTTCTTGCCGGCACTATCAGCCGCTTCAAATGAAATCACTTTCTTATTTCCATTCTGCATCACTGGTAAAGCTTTGAAATTGATGTCTTCAATTGCAGAAGATTTATTTTGAGATACATTAAATCTGTAAGAAATTTTATTGAAATCACCATTGTTTAATACCACAGATTTGCCATCAAACTTTTTGAATTTCTTTAATTCTACAGATTTGATTTGTCCACCTTTTGATGAAAATGTTGCTTTAAAAACATCGTTTTCAACAACCGTTAAAACGGGTTGTGTTTCTGTTATTCCAAAAACGGCTGCATTAGTTTGAATGGGCATTCCTGAAGCGGTATCAATTTTGAGATTTACACTCTCAGGTTTTTGAGGCGGATTTAATTTAGCAATTGAGTCAGCTATTCGTTTTTGTTCACCTTCATAAGCAAGTCTGCTTTTACTATTGAAGTAAAACATTGCAATCAATAACATTCCTATCAACACAAAACCAATCGTAGTATTTTTATCCATTC
>CALCNY010000194.1 GCA_937897585.1 uncultured Chitinophagaceae bacterium
TCTTTCCCTACACGACGCTCTTCCGATCTTGGGTTAAAGAAAAAAAAGAATCAACAGCCGAAGTAGATTTTTTAATTTCATTTGAAGGGAAAATGATTCCCATAGAAACCAAATCCGGAAAAACAGGAACCCTAAAATCATTGCATTTATTTATGGAGGCAGCGCCACACAATATGGCAGTTAGATTTTATGCCGGCGATGTAAACATTACTACAGTAAAAACACCTCAAAACAAAACTTTCTTTTTGTTGAGTCTGCCTTATTATTTAGTGTCGCAAATTAATGAGTATTTGATTTGGTTTCAAGAACAAATTCAGAAAAAAGGAAAATAAAAAAAGACAATTTTGAATAGGGTTAATCAAAAAAAAGGCTCATCGAGGATATGATGAGCCTTTTAATTTGGGATATAAAATGAGGTTAGTCTTTGATAAGACGAACAGCATATCCATGATTCTTATGCGACGAAAATCTATATATACTGGAACTATTAGGTAATAAATGTCTTGCAAATGCTAAAGTTGAACTTGAATCAGTTGATGACCACCAGAAACCGGCCGTACCCATTCCGGCTAAAAATTGTCCATCAAAATCTCTATATATTCCAGCGCAGCGTGCAGTAAATCCACTGCTGTTTGTAGCTCCAACATTTGGACTATCCCAAAATATAGTTCCTGTATCTTTTAAAGCTCCCCCTGCTATTGCAGCTCCTCCTAAACAATTTTCTAATGTAGTCCATTCCAAGTCAGAAGGTATGTGATAACCAGCAGGCACAAAGCCTCTTGGATCATTTAGTGCATACCAATTGTAGCAATTGAAAGTATACATGTATGTAGTACCATTTATATCAATAGGATAAGTTGCTTTATAACATGCACCTGTTGTTAAATTAGCCCATTGTAATTCGTCAGATATGTCAGGTATGGTGTCTCCATTTCTATAATGATCAATGATTAAATCTCTAGTCATCCAGGTCTGACCACAAATTGTTACTAATGCAGTTGAATCACAGACTCTAATAGCTGGAACAACATTATTTCCTAAATTTATTTGAAAGTAAATTGGATTTGAAAAAGAATTAGTGATCAAATCTTGAGCGAAAATTTGAGAAGAGACTGAACTTCCACATAAATAAGTTCTGAAATTAAATTCTCCATTTGAATTACAATTATGGATTTCATAATATCCATTTTTTTCTAGAAATATTTTGCCGTCAGACAATGAAAGATTATTGCAATTAATTACAGAACCTGAAATAGTAGCTTCATTAATAGAATTACTGCTAACTCTTAATTCACCCATATCAAATGGAGTCGAACTTGTATTAAATGTTTGATTAAGCAATAAAACACAATTTTGAAATGCCAATCCCCTTACGTCCATCCGCACCTGTGCATTAGCTTGCACTCCCCCAAAAATCTCCCCATTGGCATCAGTAAATCCATGATTGGTACCACCTCCATAATAATTCAACTCAGATAACACCACTTCCACATTTGAAGCAGGTGATCCATCCGAATAAACAAGTCGGCAATGATAAGGCACATGCGGATGCGGATTATCACAATTCCAATAAGAGAAATGCGCAACCTCACCTACATATTGATTACCCACTTTATTGGCAGCACCTTCTTCTTTCCATAATCCTGATGTTTCATCAAAATACCATAAAGGAATGTTGGCCGGTGCAGTAGTTGTTAATGATGAAGGAATTGCCATTGTTAATGTCGCTTTTTTACCATCAGCGATTTGTAACAATTCACCGGATACTCCTGTCAGTTCTACTTCCAACATGCCGTAAGAATCCAATACATTCAAATCACCATTGGTTCTCAAGCCTCTCAAATCACCGGGCATGATGCCTGCAATATCTGAAGCTGTGGGATCTATGTAATGCGCACTTACAGTAATCGCACCTGTATAACTAACACCCGTAGACGCGTTTTTAACGCCATCTGCAGGCAAGCTAATTGTTGTTCCATTAGCCAAACTAACATCTCCACCACTTGCAGCATCAATCGTTCCTATTGAAGTTTTAGGAGTTAATTTTATTCTAAAGAAAGTAGACTTTCCTTCTTTCGCCATAAAGGTTTTAGTCAATTTGAAATAACCATTCTTACTTACATTAAATGTAGCAGCTGTTTCATTTACCTCTACATTTTTAATTTCAAAATATCCAAACTGATCAGTATTAAAAAAAGCTGATCCCACACGAACAATCGCGCCTGGCATGGCTTCATCATTTTCATTGGTAACAAAACCCGAAATAGTGGTTGTTACTTTTGTAACTAAATCAGGATTAGAGTTGTCGGGGATGATGAGTTGGATGTCATTTTTTCTGCAGGAGAAAATGATTATTGATGCGACAATGATCATCAATAGTAGATTTCTTGTGTAAGTTTTATTCATTATATTTTTTTAACTTGACGAATTTATCATATTATTTCAGATTTTGTGTTGTAATTTATTAACATATTAGTTTGATAACAACAATTGTATCAGTTAAAATAAAATCAGCACATCATATTAATAATGAGCTGATTTTTTGACTATTTATCAAATTAATTCATCGGTAAATTGGCTCAATACTTCACCACCCTCATCACTTTTTTCCTCTTTCCCTGCCCCACTTCAATCCAATAAACACCGGGTAACAGTTCGTTTCCGAATTGTAATGATTCATAACAGCCCATGCTGTATTGTTTTAAGGTTCTGCCATTGGCATCTCTTACAAAAACTGATGCAGATTGCTTTTCAGCAGATTTTAATTTTAATTGAAATGATGTTTTTGAAGGATTAGGAAACACTGATGCGTTCCACTCTTCATTAGAAGTAAATATATTTTTTTCTGTTGGTGCAGCGGTTACTCCTGATGGGCATGGTGCCAGTTTTATAATTATTGATCTCGCTGCACTTTGACCACAATTGCTGATAGACGATACCGTTACATTTCCTGAAATTACCGAAGTTGGATATGATACTGTTATACTTCTGGTACCTTGTCCACTGACTATCGTTCCTTCAACTGGAATTGTCCATAACAACGATGTAGCATTTGCCGAAACACAAGACACAGAATATGTGTACTCTCTATTTGGACAACCCTGTGTATTGATAACATCAATATTGCCAGGTACTGAAGGCCTCAATACAGCAACTGACAAAGATCTAAGCGCACTTGTTCCGCAGCCATTACTAACCGTTAGTGATACACTGCCACCTGTATAACCTAATGGATAATTGAATGAAATTGAATTGGTACCCTGACCAGTTAATCCTATGGCGCCAGCAGGAACAATCCAATTATATACTAAGCCTGAAGCATAACTAACTGAATAGGTTGCTATTCTTGAATTAGCACCTATGTATTCGCATATGTTAGTAGGGCCACTAATCAAACAAGGTACAGAAGGCGCATTGCGTGACAGGTAGTAAGTTCTGCTGCTACTAATACCACAACTGTTTACTGCTTGAACAGTTACATAGGAAGTAGTAAAATTAGCCGCAAACGTCACTGCAATGGTCGTATCATTTTCACCCAATCCATTCGGATGAACCACATTTGTCGTTCCGGATTGTGTTGTCCATATGTATGAAGACGCTGCTACAACTTTATTAATATTAAAAACAATAGGCACGTTGGTACCAACATTCAAACAAACACCATTTGTATTTGATGATATCACACCAGGTGTAATGGGCTTTTGAGCTGCTGTATAGAAAACAGTTACAACACTCGAACCACAGGAAGAAACTGCCTGTACCCTAATTTGTTTACTTGCATTGGCCGCATAGCCAACAAGGAATTGAACCATAATCACATTGGTGCCTTGTCCTGATACTATTGTAGCATTAGCAGGTATTGTCCATAAATATGAAGTTGCATTGGCAACTGGAGCTATAGAATATTGAACCGTGGTGTTAGTGCCAATGTATGGACAAACATTAACGATGCCTGATACCGTACCTGGTTGTGCAGGTATGCCTGACTGTGAGTTAATAATCTGACCTGATAAAGATGCTGTGCAATTGGCAGTGTTTTTCACCGTAACTGTGTAAGTTCCTGCAGCAAGACTACCAAATACAGGAGAAGCCTGATAAGCGCCACCAATACTATAAGTATATTCAGCACCAATTGGAGAGGTAACCGTAATCGTTCCAGTTGTGCCAGTGCATCCAGGTTGTGTAATTGAAACCACAGGATTTGCTAAAGGAGTAATCGTCAAATTCAACGTTGCCAAACTATCACAACCAACTGAATTGTTTGTGTGGTAAGTGTAGATTCCACTTGAAGTGTAAGTGTTGCCATTCCATGCATAAAAAGTACAAGCAGAAATTGTTTGTGTAGAACTACTAGTTGCTTTAATTGTCAAATTCAATGTGGCTAAACTATCACAACCAACTGCATTGTTTGTATGATATGTATACGTTCCACTTGATGTGTAAGTATTTCCATTCCATGAATAAGAGGTACATTCTGAAATATTTGTTGTTGAACTGCTGGTTGATTTAATCGTCAAATTCAACGTTGCCAAACTATCACAACCAACTGAATTGTTTGTGTG
>CALCNY010000195.1 GCA_937897585.1 uncultured Chitinophagaceae bacterium
GTGGCGTGAAATATGTACCGAAACATTTGTTTGAAGAGTGGGAGAAAAAAGATCCAATAAAAAATTATGAAGATTGGTTGAAGCAAGAAAATATTTTATCAGAAGGAGAATTAACAGAAATAAGGCTGACCATCAAAAACCATATTGAAGAAGAATTGAAAATTGGTTTTGAATCAGCTCCTTTGACTCCTGATACAGCCGAAGAAGTAAATGATGTATATGCTCCAAGAGTAAACGCACCAGAAATTTTAATTGACAACAGCGCTACTGATGAATTTGCATATAACAATAATCAAACTGAAAAAAAATACATCAACGCCATAAGTGATGCGCTTGAACAATCGTTAACGCGCTTTGATAATTTTGTTTTGATGGGTCAGGATATTGCTGAATATGGAGGTGCTTTTAAAGTCTCAGAAGGCTTTACGGAAAAATTCGGAAAAGACAGAATCCGCAACACACCAATATGTGAGAGTGCTATTGTAGGTGCGTCATTAGGCTTAAGTTTATCCGGAATGAAATCAATGATGGAAATGCAGTTTGCAGATTTTGCTACTGTGGGCTTCAATCAGATTGTAAACAATTTGGCTAAGATTCATTATCGCTGGGGACAAAACGCAGATGTGGTGGTAAGAATGCCAACAGGTGGCGGTGTTGGAGCTGGTCCATTTCATAGCCAAAGTAATGAGGCCTGGTTTGTACATACACCCGGATTAAAAGTAGTGTATCCTTCCTCTCCTATTGATGCCAAAGGTTTGTTGATTGCTGCTATCAACGATCCGAATCCGGTTTTGTTCTTCGAACATAAAGCTTTATACAGAAGCGTTAGTGGCATGGTGCCTGATGATTATTATGAAATAGAAATTGGAAAAGCAAAACATGTAAAATCAGGAGCTGATATTTCTGTAATAACTTATGGCGCCGGTGTTCATTGGGCATTAGATTATCAGAAAAAAAATCCTTCTGTCTCATTAGATATACTTGATTTAAGAACTTTGCTTCCTCTTGATTATGATGCCATTCGTGCTGCGGTTATGCGTACCGGTAAGGTTTTGATTTTACATGAAGATTCTTTAATGGGCGGCATAGGAGGAGAAATTTCTGCATGGATTACAGAAAATTGTTTTCAACATCTAGATGCGCCGATATTGCGTTGTGCAAGCTTAGACACACCGATTCCTTTTAATCTTGATTTGGAAAAAAACTTTATGGCGAATGCGAGATTGCGAGAGTATGTGGAACGACTGATGCAATATTAAACACCAACTCCCTAGCCATGGCATTAATGCCATGGCTAGGGAGTTGGAATAAACTTCATCGAAATCGAATTCACACAATGTCTGGTGTTTTTCTTCGTGAATTGTTCTCCGATAAATACATGTCCTAAATGACCATCACATTTGGCGCAAACAATTTCAGTTCTTCTGCCATCGGCGTCGGGTACACGTTTTACGGCTCCGGGTATTTCATCATCAAAACTTGGCCATCCACAATGTGAATCAAATTTATCTTTCGATTCGTATAGAGGCGCATTGCAACGTCGGCAGATATATATTCCAGTTAATTTGTTATTTGTGTATTCACCTGTGTAAGGCATTTCTGTTCCTTTTCTTACGATTACATATTCTTCTTCTGGTGTTAATTTGTTGTATTCCATGATTGAATTATTGATTAAATAAATTTTTCTAAATTGATTGGCTGCATTGATAACAAATTGATTGAATCTTAGTTCATCACAATTACTGGTAAATTCATAAGAAGGTCTATACCAAATCAGAAAAGTATCTAAAGCTGGAGAAACTAGATTTGTAATTCTTTTTACAAAAACTTTATTGAATCTATAGTTTACATATTTTTCTTTTTCTTCTGCTTCAAGTCTCTCATGAAAAGATTTTAATCTTTTATTTCTTCTGAATCGAAACATGTTAATTAAAGCATCAAGGTCCACTCCAGCCATACCATCCGCAGATGTTGAAGTTTCTAATCCCGGTTTTGTGTAGTTAAAGATATCTGAGTAAGCCATTCTGTTTTCTATTGAATCCAGCTTATATGATTTCGAAAAAACGGTAACTTCTTTAAGTACACCATACTTACTTTTTACGTTGAGATGAATAGAAATATCAAATTTCCGTGTGTCTGCAATCTGAGCAACAGGAAAATGTAGGGTAGGTTTGTTGTTGTAAATAAAAACAAGAGAATCTTTGTCATTTACAAGAATGTTGTAACGTCCTAAACTATCGGTAATGGTAAACATACCTGAAGTGCTCACTACTCTTACGTTTTCAACATAATTTATTTTAGACAAATCAAAAAATAGCCCGCCAGCCGAGGGCGCGTCAAAATGGATGAGCAGCGAGGAGTGGCC
>CALCNY010000196.1 GCA_937897585.1 uncultured Chitinophagaceae bacterium
ACTTGTAACAGTGTCAACATTGATTCTATTAAGCATTTTATTCAAATCGTACAAATTGATCCAGGGTGATTCCACCTGTGAATTAAAAGAGCCTTTGACCCAGGTATCCACGCCGGATATTTTCTTTACATACACATACTCATTGGAGCCTTTTATAAACTGCAATTGCTTCAAATTTTCAGGAGCCAACGTAGTACGAGCGTTTACCATAGCATCTTCAATAGTCAATTGTTTTTGCTGGGCGAATAAATTAATAAATGAAATAGAAAAGAAAAAAGACAAGAATAAATGCTTCATAATTGAGTTTTGTGAGAATTAAAAATAAGGATTAAATCGCAAACCATCCCTAGCTCGGGCATTAATGCCCGAGCTAGGGATTAATCCAAACTAACCACATCCGGCCATACATTCAAGCGATGCATCATGCCACATTTCAATGCAACGTTATAAAATTGATGTCCCACCGGAAAATCAAAACAAACAGGATAATTAAAATCTTTTATTTTTTCGAGTACAATTTGTTCTAAAGTCAAACCAAATTCTTCACCGGGATCATCAGGCTTTACTTTGAAACCGCCGATGATTAGTCCTTTCAAATGATCGAGTTTGCCGGTTCTTTTCAAATTCCAGAACATGCGGTCGATATTGTATAAATATTCTTCGGTGTCTTCGAGAAAAAGAATTTTGTTTTTGGTATTCAAATCGCTTGAAGTTCCGGCTAATGTTTCAATGATTCGTAAATTACCTCCAACCAGTTCGCCATCAGCACTACCAAATTTGTTATTTTTATTTTTAGACGCTGAATATTTATAATACTTTCCTTTTAAAGCGGTGTCAATTGATTCAAGAGATAATAATTGTGTAGCATCAGCATTTGACCAATCTGATGGAAAGCTATTACACATTTTAGAATGCAGTGTTGCGATTCGGAAGTTTCGGTTGATGTGGTTATGCAATACCGTTATGTCACTAAAACCGACAATCCATTTTGGATGATTTTTGAATTTTTTAAAGTCAAGTTGATCAATAATTCTCACCACGCCATAACCGCCTCTTGCACATAAAATTGCTTTCACTGTTTCATCATCCAGCAACTCCTGAAAATCTTTTCTTCTTTCTTGGTCAGTACCTCCAAAAGTGAAATCTTTTTTACCAATGGTATTGCCGATTTTAATTTTATATCCCCATGACTGAAGCTTTTGTATAGCCGGCTGAATATCTTCCAGTGAAATAGAACCAGCAGGAGAAGTAATACCGATGGTGTCTCCTTCTTTAAGATAAGGTGGCAATGCACAATAACTTTCTTCTTCATCAATAGCTGAAACCGATTCCAATGCAGATTTTCCGGAAACAGTGGTTGCAGCTAATAAAGTAAATGCCGATCCTAGGAAATGTTTGCGGTTCATAAAGAAATAAATAATAAGAAAGTAAAAATAAGGAATTAGGAAGGGAAATGCTGGATGGAGATTGATAGAGATAGATAGAGCTGGATAGGCTAGATAGAGTTGGATAAAGATAGATAAAGATAGATAAAGATAGATAAAGCTGGATGGAGCTGGATAGAGCTAGATGTTGGATACTGGATGCTGGATTGCATTCAACCCCGTAGGGGTGACACTTCTCTAAACGAAAAAGTCACTTTAATAAAAAACCCCGTAGGGGTGACACAAGGAAAAAAGCGATTGATGCTGGATTTGTAAAAGAATCACGAACTCTCTGCAAATAATCAGTTTCTTACTTTTTAAGTAAAATTAATTCGTGAATTCGTGGCAAACCCAACATAACGCAATCAAATTCCCCCTTTGGGGGATTAAAAGGGCCTTCTTCCCCCTTCGGGGGATTGAGGGGGCTTTGGCAATTGCCTCCGTTTACGGTATTTTTGCACCTATGGACAATCCGAAAAGATATCTGATTACATCAGCACTTCCTTATGCCAATGGACCGAAGCATATTGGTCATCTGGCAGGCGCCTATTTGCCTGCCGATATTTACACCCGTTATTTAAGAGCACAAAAGCGTGATGTGGTTTTTGTATGTGGCAGTGATGAACATGGTGCCGCCATTACCATTCAGGCAATGAAGGAAAAAACTACTCCTAAAGCCATTGTAGATAAATACCATGCTTTACTCGAAAGTAACATGAAAGATTTAGGCATTTCATTTGACATCTACCACAGAACTTCAGCTCCAATTCATCATGAAACAGCTCAGGAATTTTTTACGAAGCTGAATAATAATGGCGATTTAATTATCAAAGAATCTGAACAATATTTCGATGAATCTGCCAATACCTTTTTAGCCGACCGATACATCATTGGCACATGCCCGGTTTGCAGCAGCGATAGCGCATACGGCGATCAATGCGAAAAATGTGGAACTTCTTTAAGTCCGGAACAATTGATAAATCCAAAAAGTACTTTAAGTGGCAACCCTCCATCTAAGAAAAAAACCACTCACTGGTATCTGCCTTTGGATAAACATGAAGATTTTTTACGCGAATGGATTTTGAATGAGCATAAAAGCGATTGGAAACATAATGTGCTAGGTCAGTGTAAAAGCTGGATTGATGCAGGTTTACATCCAAGAGCGGTAACGAGAGATTTGGATTGGGGTGTTAAAGTACCAACAGCCCCCCCACCCCCCGAAGGGGGGATTGTTGATTCCGGTCGACAAATGAAATCTTCTTACACATTGGATGATGAACAATTAGATAGTTTGGAGGAAGGTCAGTTTCCTTATCAGACTTCAGATCCGATGTTGTATGGGCTTTTGAAAGATTATGCTGCAAAACACAGATCTGTTCCAACTGAGGCAGAAATTGCTTTATGGGAAATGTTGAGAGGAAAAAAACTTGAGGGTAATAAATTCAGAAGACAACATATCACAGGGGCTTACATCGCTGATTTCGTTTGCCTTAAAAAGAAATTGATTATTGAAGTTGATGGTTTGATTCATCAATTACCTGAAAATAAAACTAAAGACGAAGAAAGAACCCTATGGTTGAATGAACAAGGATTTGAAGTAATCAGATTCACCAATGAACAGGTTTTAGGAGATACAGAAAATACGCTAAATGCCATTTCAAAAAAGCTTAGTCAAACTAACGACGAAGTCGTAACAAATTCTCCATCTACAAATCCCCCCTTGGGGGGTGGGGGGGGCGGAAAGGTTTTATACGTCTGGTTCGACGCCCCCATCGGCTACATCAGCGCCACCAAACAATGGGCCATCGACAACAACACTGACTGGAAGCCTTACTGGGAAGATAAAGACACCAAACTCGTTCATTTTATCGGTAAAGACAATATCGTTTTTCATTGCATCATTTTTCCCGTGATGTTGAAATTGCATGGAAATATTTTACCTGATAATGTACCGAGTAATGAGTTCATGAACCTCGAAGGAGATAAAATGAGTACCAGCAGAGGATGGAGCATTGAAATGGATGAATACATCACTGATTTTGTGAAGAAAGAAAATGGTGGCGACATGATGGTAGATGCCCTACGTTATTACCTGACTGCCATCGCACCTGAAACCAAAGACAGCGAGTTTACCTGGAAAGGATTTCAAGATGCACTAAACAGCGAACTGGTTTCCATCTTCGGAAATTTTGTAAACAGAACTTTTGTGTTGATGCACAAGTTGTGCAATGGAAAAGTCCCTGCTTATCATGAAGCCATTGCTGATGAGGCTGATAAAAAATTATGGTTAGATATTAATGAAGCGAAACATAAAATAGAAAACTGTATTGAGTCTTACAAATACAGAGATGCTTTGTTTGATGTGATTGACCTCGCCAGAAAAGGCAATAAATACATGCAGGATAAAGAGCCTTGGATTGTAGCCAAACAGGTTGGTGAAAATGGATTGCCTACTCCTGAAGCTCAACAAAAAATCGATAATACGTTACATCTTTGTCTGCAGCTGACAGCCAATCTTGCCATATTGATTAACCCGTTCCTTCCTTTCACCGCAAAAAAAATGTGTTATATGATGAAAGTGGTAGAGAAAATGCTGGATTGGGAAAATGCAGGAAGTAACAAATTATTAAGCGTTGGCTATTCACTGAGAGCACCTGAATTGTTGTTTAGGAAAATGGAAGATGAAGAAGTGAATAGACAAATTGAAAAATTAAAATTAAAAAGTCAAAAACTTATGGAGAATAATACTCCTGCCAACCCTGAAACAAAGGAATCAATTATACCTGCATCTAAACCGTTAATTCAATACGATGATTTTGCTAAACTGGAATTGAAAACCGGAACTATTGTGGCTGCTGAAAAAGTGGAGAAAGCTGACAAACTTTTAAAACTGGAAGTGGACTTAGGAACAGAAAAAAGAACAATTGTCAGCGGTATTGCCATGTTCCATAACCCTGAGCAAATACTCAATCAGAAAGTCGTTGTGGTTACCAACTTGGCTCCTCGTAAAATGAGAGGCATTGAGAGTAATGGCATGATTCTAATGGCTGAAGATGCTGATGGCAAACTGGCATTTGTCAGCAGCGAGGTTGCCAATGGCAGCAACGTGAGCTAATTCATCTCATTTTATTTTTTCGAATAGCGGTTTTTAACTCCATTCCTTTTAACTTCGGAGTGCTTTAGCTATGCTATTGCATAAAAGTTATGTCCAACAGAATCATCAAAAAAGTTGCGGTATTAGGAAGTGGTGTCATGGGAAGCAGAATCGCTATACATTTCGCCGGTGTGGGATTACAGGTGTTGTTGTTAGACATGGCTCCTTCAGATTTAGATGAAACTGCAACTACTACTCAAAAAAATAAGATTGTAAATGATGCGCTGCAAGTCGCATTGAAATCAAATCCCTCTCCTGCTTTTCATAAAGATGTTGTCAAAAAAATCCGAACTGGAAATTTCACCGACAATATGAAAGACATTGCTGATGCAGACTGGATCATTGAAGTGGTTGTAGAGAGGCTTGACATCAAAAAACAGATTTTTGATTCCGTTGAAAAATACAGAAAGCCCGGAACATTGGTTACATCCAACACTTCAGGCATTCCCATTCATTTGATGACTGAAGGCAGATCTGATGATTTCAAAACACATTTTTGTGGCACTCATTTTTTCAATCCGCCAAGATATTTACAACTACTGGAGATTATTCCAACTACATACACTGATACTTCTGTAATAGATTTTTTGTTACACTACGGCGATGTGATTTTAGGAAAAACTACTGTTTTATGTAAAGATACTCCTGCTTTCATAGCCAATAGAATCGGGGTTTTCAGCATGATGTCAATCATTCACATCATGGAAAAACAAAACCTTTCTATTGATGAAATTGAAGCATTAACAGGACCCATTTTTGGACGACCTAAATCTGCCACTTTTCGAACAGCCGATGTTGTGGGTATCGACACTTTGGTAAAAGTTGCCAATGGTGTTTATGAGAATTGCTTGCATGACGAATCGCGTGATCAATTTAAAATTCCTGATTGGCTGAATAAGATGCTTGAAAATAAATGGCTGGGTGATAAATCAGGTAACGGTTTTTTCAAAAAAACAAAAGCTGCTAATGGTGAGAAGAATATAGAAGTACTTGATTTGAAAACGCTGCAATACCAACCTCGTCAGAAAGTAAAATTTGCAAGTATTGATGCAGTTAAACAAATTGAAGATGTTCCAACCAGAATAAAAACTTTATTCAATTCTGGTGATAAAGCCGGACAATTTTATAAGTCATTTCATTACTCATTGTTCTCTTATATATCTCATCGAATTCCTGAAATCAGCGATGAGTTGTATCGCATAGATGATGCCATGAAAGCAGGCTTCGGCTGGGAAATTGGCGCCTTCGAAAGCTGGGATACCATCGGACTTTCACAAACTGTTTCTAAAATTAAAGAAGCCGGTTTCTCCATCGCTCCCTGGATTGATGAAATGTTAAACAAAGGCTTTACTTCTTTTTACAAAACAGAAAACGGAAATCGCTATTATTACAATATTAACACCAATGCATACACGCTAATTCCCGGAAGCAAGGCATTCTTGGTGATGAAGAATTTTGAAAATCAAACTATTTGGAAAAACAAGGATTGTAGAGCGTACCATTTAGGTGATGATGTTGTTGGATTGGAATGGTCAACCAAAATGAACAGTATTGGTGGCGAAGTTTTGGAAGGCATACAGAAATCAATTTCATTAGCAGAAGAAAAATATAAAGGACTGGTGATTGCTAATGAAGGCAACAATTTCAGTGCCGGAGCCAATGTAGGAATGATATTTATGTTAGCATTAGAACAGGATTATGATGAAATTGATATGGCAATTCGGCAATTTCAAAACACCATGATGCGTGTGCGTTATTCATCTATGCCTATAGTGATAGCACCTCATGGATTGGCTTTGGGTGGTGGTTGTGAAATTTGTTTGCATGCCGACAAAGTAATTGCTGCTGCTGAAACTTACACCGGATTGGTGGAAGTTGGCATCGGTGTTATTCCCGGTGGAGGTGGTACTAAAGAATTTGTATTAAGGGCTGCTGATGAATTACATAACGGCGAGCCTGAAACGATAAATTTACAAAACAGATTCATCAATATTGCAACCGGAAAGGTAGCCACATCAGCACACGAAGCTTTTGAAATGGGTATTTACAGAAAAGGAAAAGATGAGATAGCCATGAACACTAAAAGAAGAATCGCCATGGCAAAAAATGCTGCTATTGAATTGTATGATAACGGATATGTGATGCCGGTGCAACGCAACGATATCAAAGTAATGGGACAATCAGCATTAGGCGCCATGTATGCTGGAATAAATGCCATGTGGCGTGGACAATATGCAAGTGAACACGATGTAAAAATTGCCAAGAAACTGGCTTATGTTATGTGTGGTGGTGACTTGTCAGAACCAACACTTGTGTCTGAACAATATTTGTTATCTCTCGAGAGAGAAGCATTCCTCAGTTTAATGGGAGAAAGAAAAACACTGGAAAGAATTCAAAGCATAATCAAATCAGGTAAACCTTTAAGAAATTAATATCATGACAACCATTCCTCCTTATTTAAAAAAAGGCGATACCATTGGCATCACTTGTCCTGCTTCTTATTTAACTGCAGCCAATGCCGATAAATGCATTGAAACCCTTCAGCAATGGGGTTTTGAAGTGATGGTGGGCAAAACATTAGGAAGTAAATCAAAAAATTATTTCAGCGCTTCTGATGAAGATCGTACGAATGAATTACAAGCCATGCTCGATGATAAAAATATCAAAGCTATTATTTTTGGCAGAGGCGGTTATGGGATGGGAAGAATTATCGATAAACTAAACTTCAGCAAATTCAAAAAGAATCCGAAATGGATCATTGGCTTCAGTGACATCACTTTGTTACATTGTCACCTATACAGCAATCATAAAATCTCCAGTATTCATGGCCCAATGGCTATAGGTTTCAATAAAGAAAAAAGCAATGCCGAATCCATTGAATCATTGCACAAGATCTTAACGGGAAAAAAATATATTTATAATAGTAAGCCTAATAAAAATAATCGAGTTGGCACAGCGAAAGGAAAACTCATTGGCGGTAATCTTGCATTACTTGTAAATAGCATCGGCACTCAATCAGATTTTGAAACCAAAAACAAAATTCTATTTATAGAAGATGTCGGAGAATATTTGTATGCCATCGACAGAATGTTTTACCAGTTAAAACGCAGTGGCAAATTAAATAAGCTTGCAGGCCTTATCATTGGTGGATTTACAGATATGAAAGACACCGAAAGGCCTTTCGGAAAAACCTTAGATAATATCATTAAGGAATTAGTGGAAGAATACAATTATCCTGTTTGTTTTCATTTTCCAATCAGTCATGGTAAAGAAAATGTACCTGTTAAAATTGGAGTGGAATACGAATTGAAAATTACTGCAACAAAAACCACGTTGAAAGAATTGTAAATTATTTCAAGATTGCAGTCATGGCTTTTTTATAAACCTCACTTGAAGAAAGGTCATTGTGCTTTCCATTTCTTATTAATAAAAATTGATCACTCTTTTTTAAAGAAGCTTTCAATTTCATCGAAGATTTTGTTGGAATCACTTCATCAATCGTTCCATGAAAAATGGTAATCGGATATTGCACATCTTTCAAATACTCTCCTACCGGAAATTTAAAATTTGCCATGGATTGCATCGGATAGATAGGGACATAACTGCTGAACAAATCCGGAATGCTGTAATAAGGTGCTTCCAAAACCAATTGTTTTACTTTAACTGAGGAAGCCAGACTTGCTGCAATGCCCGTCCCGAAAGACCTTCCGTAAATAATGATATTTGAATCAGCGAAATATTTATTCGCCAATCGTTTTACCTGATAAGCTTGTTCATTTAATTTTTTCTCTGAAATCTTTCCCCTACTTTTTCCAAAACCAGGATAATCAGGCATCCAAACTTCATAATTGTTTTCAAGGAAAATATTTATACCATCAGCATAATGTTCAACATTGCCGGCATTACCATGAAAATAAATAACAACGCCTTTGGCAACCGTATCATCAGTAGGAATAAAACGAATCAGACTAACTGTATCCTCATTATTAATGGGAATATTCATTTCTTTAAATGAATGATCAAACTTGAATTGATAATCAGACGAAACGGAAATGGGATGCAACAAAAATTTATCCTGAGTATAAAACAATGCAATCCCGACAAGGCAATAAATAATGATCATTAATTTTACAATCAGGAATATTTTTTTTCTGCTCATTACAATTTCATTTTTAGCCAGGCATCCATTCCTCCCTGAAGATTGATTAAATTTTTATAGTCGAATTTTTCAGAAAGTCTTTGTATGACAATCATGCTTCTGATGCCTTTCTGACAATAAAGCACTACATTTTTATCTTTTGGAATTTCATCTATTCTTTCAAAAACGGTTTGCATGGGAATGTGTAAGCCTCCTATATTGAAGTGTTCTCTTTCGAATGATTCTCTTACATCAATCAACATGAAATCATCATGATTATTAATTTTTTGTTGGAGATCAATAACTGAAATGGAATTTATCATCAGCGTTATACTTCTTCGTCATCATTATGCCAAACTCGTGTAAGCTTGAGTTTACTTACTGGTGCAACAATTAATGGAAATTTTTCAACTGCAACATTACTTTGTTCCAAACCGAAACTTTTAGATTCATTAACACCTAATTCCTTCAACCAGAAATATAAACGCATGATTAGATCTTCTGAGAAAGGCAATTCATTATCTTGGCTCATGAATTTTTCCATAACGATAAACTGAAAATCACCAACCATATTATTTCTTTGTTGACTTTCATACCTGCTGG
>CALCNY010000197.1 GCA_937897585.1 uncultured Chitinophagaceae bacterium
TTGAAGCCGCAAGATGATTTTTCTTTAAAATGGGGAATAATAAAATGTAAATTAGTAGTGCCGTAAATAGGAGCAGCGCAACAATCACCAAGGCTTTTATGATTGTCGAATCTGTTACTGAAAAGTATGAAGCTGTTTCATCAAAAAGTAATTTGCCATTTAGAAAAATAAGTAACGCAGCAATTGACCAACCTATAATTTGCACCCAAGGTTTTATAGCAAATTCTTTCATCGTTTTTTTATCACTCACGAAATGAATAAGTGGTATAACGGCAAAGCCCAATTGCACACTGAGAATAACCTGACTAAAAATCAGCAAACTATCTACATCATCTTCACCGGTAATCGCAATGAAAATAATAGCTGGGATAATCGCAATTAATCTGGTTATGAGTCTTCTTAACATCGGATTGATTCGAATGCTGAGATAGCCTTCCATTACAATTTGTCCTGATAAAGTGCCTGTTATTGTAGAGCTCTGTCCTGATGCTATTAATGCAATTGCAAATAGGGTTGAAGCAAATTTATTGCCTAGGACAGGTGAAAGTAACTCATGTGCTTTTTTGATTTCACCAACATCTGTTCTGCCTGTTTTAAAAAAAACAGTTGCCGCAAGTATGAGAATTGCTGCGTTAATTAGAAATGCAGCATTTAATGCAATGGTACTATCGATAACACTCCATTTTAATGCTTCCCTGATACCTTTATTATCTTTTTTGATTTTTCGGGTTTGTATTAAAGAAGAATGTAAATAAAGATTATGTGGCATTACTGTAGCGCCAATCATTCCAATAGCAATATATAATGCAGTTTCTTTTGGCAGCTTTCCTAATATACCTTCTTGGTGATAAAGAGTGGAAGCATCAGGTAATGAAGGCATAAATCCTTTCAATATAGCATGAATTGGAGGATGTGCAATGATGATATTAATCAGAAAAGAAAATGCGATGATACCTATCAGCATGATGATAAATGCTTCAATTTTTCTCATGCCTAAACGCTGCAAGTAAAGTAGCAAAAATGTATCCAGCACTGTAATACTTACTCCAATTAAGAGTGGCAATCCGAATAATAATTGCAATCCAATCGCCATGCCAAGTATTTCTGCGAGGTCTGTTGCGGCGATAGCAATCTCTGCCAGCAGCCAAAGAATGAAATTGACTTTCTTCGGGTATGATTCCCTGTTAGCTTGTGCAAGATCTCTTCCTCTTACAATTCCTAGACGTGCACTAAAACTCTGTAACACAATAGCCATGAAGTTGCTAGCCAATAACACCCAGATTAAGGTAAATCCATATTTACTGCCGCCTGCTAAATCAGTAGCCCAATTGCCAGGATCCATATAGCCAACACTAACAAGATAAGCAGGTCCAATAAATGAAAATATTTTCTTCCAGCCGGGTTTTGTATTCGTCATGTCAACAGATTCGTGAATCTCTCCCAAAGATTTATGGCTATGTGGCAATTCCGACATTTGAATTATTGAAATGATTTTTACAAATCTAATTCATATTCATTTAAATTTTAACCGCAAACGTTTGTTTGCAATTTTTACTTTTATAGTTGATTTGCTGTAACTGTAATACACAATTAATTTTAAAAAATCGGGTTATATTGCAGTCTTAAAAATTAATCCATGGATTTTAAAAATTACAAAATTCCTTATCCTGTAGCCAGTGAATATAAAAAACCTATCTCTTATTTCTCAATGGAGTTTGCGGTGCATCAGCCTCTTAAAATTTATAGCGGTGGACTTGGTTATTTAAGTGGTTCTCATTTAAGAAGTGCTTATGAACTAAGACAAAACTTAATCGGTATTGGTATCTTATGGAAATATGGCTATTATGATCAGGCCCGTAATCAGGACCAAACTTTGCAAATTCAATGGAATGAAAAACTTTATAGTTTTTTAGAAGATACGGGTATTATGTTTCAAATTGAAATTCATGGTCATCCTGTTTGGGTAAAGGCTTGGTATTTGAATCCTGAAACCTTTAAATCTGCTCCATTATTTTTATTGAGTACAGATGTACCTGAAAATGATTACATCTCTCAAACGATTTCTCATCGATTATATGATGCAAACGTTGCAACCAAAGTGGCTCAATTTATTTTATTAGGTGTTGGTGGTGCGAAATTGATTGATGAATTGAATTTCCAACCTGAATTATATCATTTGAATGAAGCTCATGGCGTAAGTTCTGCTTTCTATCTACATAAAAAATATGGCAGTATGGAAGAAGTAAGAAAGAGAATGGTATTTACCACTCATACTCCTGAAGAAGCAGGTAATGAAAAACATGATTTGCATCTTTGCGAAAAAATGGGCTATTTCTGTGGCATGCCACTTGATCAGGTACGTGAGATTGCAGGAACCTCAGATGATAAATTTAATCATTCACTTGCAGCATTGCGTTATGCAAAATTATCAAATGGGGTAAGTCAGCTTCATGGTGAAGTAAGCCGATTGATGTGGGAAAATTATGAGGGTATTTGTGACATCACCGCCATCACCAATGCACAAAACTGGCAATATTGGGCAGATAAGCAATTATATAAATACATGGAAGATAAAGATGAGTCTGGTTTTCAAGACAGAAAACGTCATCTTAAAAAAAGAGCCATGGAAATTGTTGCCGATCAAACGGGCAAATTGCTGAACCCTGATGTATTCACAATAGTTTGGGCAAGAAGATTTGCAGGATATAAAAGAGCAGAATTACTGACTAGAGATAAAGCTCGTTTCAAAGCATTAATGAGCAATACTAAATATCCTGTTCAGTTTGTATGGGCTGGTAAGCCTTATCCATTGGATTATCCGGCAATTAGTGATTTCAATTATCTTGTCAACTTAAGCAAAGACTATAAAAATGTTGCGGTTTGTACTGGATATGAACTCGGTTTGAGTAAAAGATTGAAGCAGGTTTCTGATGTTTGGTTAAATAATCCTCGTGTACCCAGAGAGGCGAGTGGTACCAGTGGTATGACTGCAGCAATGAATGGCTCGGTGAATTTCAGTACCAATGATGGATGGATCAGAGAATTTATCAATCATGGTAACAATGGTTTTGTTGTGCCTATCGCTGATTATGATAACATGACGGTTCAGGAACAAGACGATTACGATATGAATTCATTATTCGATATTTTGGAAAATCAAATTCTTCCTATGTATTATGATAATCCGCATAACTGGAGAGAAATTGTTATGAATGGTATGCGCGATGTTCGTTGGCAATTTGACAGTAATAGAATGGCCAAAGAATATTATGAGATTATGTACAAATAAAAAATTTCAGACAAATAAAAAAGGGATTGATAGATTCAATCCCTTTTTTAATATCTCGATTTTGTATTTTAATTAGAGTATTCAGTAGTGGTGATGATTTTTGAATTCATGGTCATTCCCATTGTTTCCATCGTATTTTTTAAGTCGGCATCGTTGTTTATTTTGATGACTTGCCCGGTTTTTGTATTCACAGTTCTTGTTTCATTATATGTCATATCCATGTTGATAGACATTGTCATTCCCTGAGCTTCCTGTTCCACTGAGCCAGTCATAGAACCTGTTACTTTAATGGTGGCGATTTCCTTATCCAATGATAACCATTTTAATGTTCTTCTTGTTGTCAATCCTTTCACGATTGAAGAATCTGACCATGAATCTCCGACTTTAACATTAGCAGGAATAATCAAAAATGCTTCCATAGCTCCTTGATTTTGATTGCCTGACATTGCAAACATCCCTCCACCTGCAGGCTTCTCTTCTTTGACATTATCATTCAGAGGTTTTATTTCGCCTGTTATTTTGTCTAAAATCATAGTGTCAGGCACATTTAATTTTGTTGAAGCGCTTTTTCCAATCTCAGTATTTCTGTCTTCAGGTTTGTCTGAGTCAAAAGACATGGATTGCCCCATTCCGTCTACTGAAACTTTCATTTTATTGATAGTCACGGCTAAGGTATAGCCCTTTGGATTTTCGTCGATTACCGAGATTGTGGTTTCTGTATTGTTTTCATTTTTCATGGTTCCCATTCCGAGATCCATATCCATAGACATTGCAGTTTTTGCAGCAATTTTTTGTCCTTTTGTTAGTTTGATACTTTTAGGCGTTTGAGCAAATGCGCTTGCTGAGATTAGCATTAAACTGAACAGGATTGTTTTTTTCATTTTATGAGTTTTTATAATTTGGGCAAAGATAGGAGATTTCCTCATTTCCTAGCCTTGGCCTCCCTAGCCTTGGCCTTAAGGCCAAGGCTAGGGAGGCCAAGG
>CALCNY010000198.1 GCA_937897585.1 uncultured Chitinophagaceae bacterium
GTTTGTTGTCCAATGCAACAATTTCTATTTTTAATCAAAATAAAAAAGACAGTGTAAAAACTACAAGTAATGAAAAAGGGGTTTTTCATGTTACCGTTGCGGCTAATCAACAATACAGAATTGTAGCCTCTTATATTGGCTTTGATAATTTTGTAAAAAACTACGATTTTTCTAATTCCACAGGAGATCAGGTTATTGATGAAATTGTAATGATACCGGGAGAGAACATGCTAGGAAATGTTACATTAGAATCTCAGAAAGTTCAGATAAAAGAGGATACTGTTTCTTATGTAATCGACAGTACCATGTATCGTAAAAACGACAATGTGGAAGCGATATTGAAAAATTTACCAGGAGTTCAAGTGGATAAAGATGGAACTGTTACAGCTCAGGGAAAGCAGGTGACAAAAGTAAAGGTTAATGGAAAGGAGTTTTTCAATGGAGATGTAACAACCGCAACAAGAGAATTAAATGCAGATATGGTTGACAAAATCCAAATTATCGACGACTATGGCGATCAGGCCGCTTTCACTGGAATAAAAGATGGGGATCCTTCCAAAACCATGAACATCCAATTGAAAAAGGATAAAAACAAAGGTTATTTTGGAAATGTGTCTGGTGGAATAGGTAACGATTCTCGTTATTTAAGCTCCGTTTCTGTAAATAAATTCAATAACGATCAGCAAATTTCCATCTTCGGAAATATGAACAATACCAATGCGAGCTTGTTTAATTTTGGCGGTGGGGGAGGTGGTGGAATGGGAGGGATGATGGGAGGGATGGCCCGTTCTATGGGAATTGGAAGAGGTGGCGCCGGAGTTGGTGTGGCTGTTGGGAATACTTCAAATAATGATGGCATCAGCAATACCAAATCAATCGGTATCAATTACCGCGACGATTGGGGAGCCAAAGTTTCTGTTTATGGTAGTTATAGTTTTTCTGATAAAGGAACCAGCACGATAAAATCATCAGATCAGCAAAGTTTGTTTCAAGACAAAACTTCAACTTATCTCCAACAATCTGATAATTACACATTGGCGGATAATCATCGTTTTTCATTTAATGTGGAATATAAAATTGATACGATGAATTATATCAAATTCAATCCATCAATTTCTTACAATCAATCAAGTAATGATTATTATTCTGATTTTACTTCGGCGATTGATAAAGCAAAAATTTCGGATGGTAAAATGATTGATTATGCAGATTCAAAAACGCCTAATCTAAATGGGAGTTTGTTGTTTAATCATAGGTTCAAAAAAAGAGGTCGAACATTTTCTGTGAATTTAAATGGTGGCAATAATGTAACTACTTCAGATGAAAATTATGATAACCTAACTTACATGTATCCCCCAAATGGGATGGTTTTTAACAGCAGGCAATTACAAGACATCACCCAGGATAACAATAATTACAATTATGGTGGAAAGATTTCTTATACAGAACCACTCAGCAAAAAGCGTAATCTTGAGTTCAACTATTCCTATAATTATCAATATTTAGACAACAATAAAAAGACTTATGGAATTGATACTGTCACTGGCGCTTCTAGATTTTTAGACTCACTGAGCAATATTTACGATAACGCATACACGACAAATCGTTTTGGTTTGAACATTAAAACAACACAAAAAAAATACAATTATACGGTTGGAATGTCTGTGCAGCCGGCTGTTATTAGCACCAATTCTCAAACAACCAAAACCAGCTATACCAATCATCTGGTGAATTATTATCCGGTAATCAGATTTGCGTATAATTTTTCCAGAAGTCGCTCTTTGAATATTAATTACAATGGAAACAGCAGTCAGCCAAGCAATAGTCAATTGCAGCCTGTAGTTGATCGTTCCAATCCGCAATTCATTACTGTTGGTAATCCTGACTTGAAACCGGAATTTACCAATACGTTGAGCATGCGATATAATAATTTTGATATGATTACTGGTAATGTGTTTTTTGGGAATATCAGCGCTTCATTTACGCAAGATAAAATTGTAAACAGTACAAAATTGTTGAGAGGCGGAGCGCAGGAAACAACCTATGACAATGCGAATGGCTATTATACGTTGTTTGGATTTTACAATATGTCAAGACCGATTAAGAACAGAAAATATGTTTTTAATCTGGGTGGTAATTTGGCTTACAACAATAATGTTTCATTTATCAGAGATAGTGTCAATATGGGCTATAAAAATGTTGGAAAAAACTGGGTATTAGGTCAACGTTTTTCAACCGATATTAAAATTAAAAAATGGCTAGAAACCAATGTGAGCGTGAATTACAGTTTGAATAGCAATAAGTATTCATTGCAATCTGAGTTGAATTCAAATACCCAAACCTGGACTTTCTCACACAATTCAAGATTATTTTTACCGAAAGACTTCATAATTAGTTACGATATAGAAAAGGTTCTGAATCAAGGATTTTCAGGAAGTGCAACAGCCAATCCTTTAATCATCAACACAACGATTGAAAAGCAATTTTTGAAGAAAAAGAACTTGTCGTTAAAACTTCAAGGTTTTGATTTATTGAATCAAAATACTGGAGTCAGCAGGTCTGTCACAGGAACTGGATTTACAGATACACGAACCAACAGATTAGGCAGGTATTTTATGATAAGCTTTGTTTGCAGATTGAATAAATTCTTTGGAGACATGCAAGGCGGTTCACAAATGGGAATGCCTGGTGGTGGGATGAGAGGTGGTGGGGAAAGGCCGATGTTTTAAGCCCCCTCATTCCCCCAAAGGGGGAATGTAAAATGTAAAATATTGAATGTAAAATAATGAATGTAAAAGTGGTATTTAGGAAATAGAATGATCATTTTATCATGAATTGAATACCTCACCCCCGACCCCTCTCCTAAAGGAAGAGGGGAGTTTACATAAAAAACAATAATTCGTGAATTCGTAGCTAACCCCAACAAAACATAATCATTTTCCCCCTTTGGGGTGAATTAAAGGGGGTTCTATTATTTTGCAATTGCAATTTTCACTTTCTTATTCTTTATTTTCTCATCCTTTACCGCTTCAATAACGGTTCCAATTTTTGATTTTCTAACAGCAGCAAAAGCACAGAAGTCTTTCACTTCAATTAATCCGATATCATCTTTTTTGAGATTACCTTTTTGGGTTAGAAATCCAACAATGTCAATTTTATTGATTTTGTCTTTTTTACCGGCGGCAATAAACAACGTGCTCCACTTTGGTTTTTCTGGAATTTCATAACGCTCGGGAAGTTCCATTTTTTGAGCTTTGTCGTTGATGTATGCAGGAGTTTCTTCTTCTGGTCCGATGATGACATAAACATTTCCAGTAGCTTCCATACGAGCCGTTCTTCCATTGCGATGGGTAAAGGCATCTTCAGTATGTGGAAGGTGATAATGTACCACACTTCTGATATTTTCTATGTCTAATCCTCTGCTGGCTAAATCTGTGGTTATAAGTATATTAGAAGTTCCATTTCGAAATTTACATAAGGCAGTTTCGCGATCAATTTGTTCCATGCCGCCATGATAAAAAACAGTCAAAATTCCTTTGTCGGCCAGCAATTGATGGGTGCGTTCAACAGCATCACGGTGGTTGCAAAACACGATTGTAGTGGTGTCTTTGAAAGAACAAAGAAGAATAAAGAGTGCATCAATTTTATCATTTTCATCCGAAAAAACGGAATGAATTCTCAACGTTGCAGCATCCAATTTTTCTTCAGTGGCGTGATTGATGGTAAAAGCATCATTCATTTTAATATAAGCCGGTAATTCAATGGCTTGAGTGGCAGAAGTGAGGATTTTTTTCTCTACGGCAGTCAATTTAGAGACAATAAATTCCATTTCTTCTTGAAAATCCAGTTCTAAAATCTTATCAAACTCATCTAAAACCAGGAATTTGATTTTCGCGGGATTGATGTTCCCACGGCGTAGATGATCTGCCATACGACCAGCTGTAGCGATAATAATGGCAGGTGGTTGTATCAGATTATTTTCTTCAATTTCACGTTTGTGGCCGCCATAGCAGCAGGTTATTTTACAACCCGGACGAATTTGCTTTAAAACAGATTCAATTTGTACGGCCAGTTCGCGTGAAGGAACCATAATCAAAGCCTGAGGATCGGTAACAGAAACATCTATGGATTGAATTAAAGGGATTAAAAAAGCCAGGGTTTTGCCAGAGCCGGTATTGGATAATAGTATAATCTCAGGATTGGTTTTCGCAGATTCCAATACATCAATTTGCATGGGATTCAGCGATTTGAAATTCAGATTTTCTAAAACGGATTCGGTTGTCATTAAAATTTCACTCATGGTGCAAAATTAGATTTAATAGTTGAGAGGGAGCTAATTAGTTTGGGATGAACTAAAAAGATCG
>CALCNY010000199.1 GCA_937897585.1 uncultured Chitinophagaceae bacterium
TTTTAAAAGAATTGTATGCAGAATTACCGGCTGCTGAAAAAAGTAATCATACTTATCTCAACGATGATGTAAGTTTTTATTACATCATCACCCAGTTGAACTTGATGATTACTTCCGGAGAAACGATGGCAGCTGATTACATCGACGAAGTGAATAACGAACCTCGCAAAAGACAAATGTGCTTTCATCTGGCTCATTACTATTATTTGATGCAAGATTATTCGAAAGCTGTTGAATACTATGATCAAACAAAATTTGAAAACTTAACCAATGAACAAATAGGTGATGCCAAATTTGAAAAAGCCTATTCATTGTTCAATCAAAAAGAGTTTACAAAAGCATTGCCATTATTTAATGAAATTCATCAGCTACCTGAAAATAAATATTTTATTCCTGCCAATTATTATTATGGGTTCATCTCTTTCTACAACAAAGATTATACGAATGCTTTGACTGCTTTTAAAGTGGTAGAAATCAATCCCGAATACAACGCTGTTGTTCCATATTACATTGCTGAAATTTATTACAGCAAGAATCAGAAAAAAGAAGCCTTACAATACAGTGATAGCGTGCTCGCTGCAAAAGGCGGCTCTTATTATAAAAAGCAATTGCAATTACTAACCGCTCAACTTTATTTTGAAAATCAAGATTTCAAAAAAGCCTTACCATTCTTCGAAGATTATGTAAATAGCAGTGAAAAAGTTTCAAAAGAAATTGTGTATGAATTGAGCTATTGCTATTATAAAAACAACAACACAAAGCAAGCCATCGAAGGTTTCAAACAATTGAGTAGTGAAAAAGATTCGATGGGACAAAATAGTATGTACTTACTTGGCGAATTGTATTTGAAAGCAGGTAATAAAGCCAATGCCAGAACCGCATTTCAATACAGCGCTTACAACAGCAGCAATGCTGAGCAACAAAGAATTTCGAGATTCAATTATGCCAAACTTTCCTATGAACTCGATTATCAGGATATCGCATTAACTGAAATTAAAAAATACATCAATGATTATCCTGGCTCTGATTACGACAATGAAGCCAAAGAAATCATGATCAATTTATTGGCTAATACCAACAATTTTGATGAAGGCTTGAATATTTATAAATCACTTTCGAAAAGCTCAGCAAGTGCTCAAAAAGTATATGCCAGATTGCTTTATGGGAAATCAGTACAATTAATAAATGAGCAACGAATTGCTGAAGCTGATGAATTATTGAATTCAATTCTTTCAAATACAAATGCAGGCAATATAGCGTTGTTTGCAAAATTCTGGAAAGGAGAAATTGCGTATAGACAACAACGTTATACGGATGCTCAAAAATATTTAAACGAATATATTGATTCTAAAGCGCCATGGCAAGGAGAAGCTAATGTAAATAATGCAAACTATACATTAGGCTACAGTTATTTTCAGCAAGAACAATATAAAAATGCATTGACTTGTTTTGAAAAAATTATGGTAAACGTAAAGCCTGGTGCTACTGCATTACAACAAGATGTATATTTAAGAGTTGCGGATTGTTATTATGCACAAAAAGATTTTGCAAAGGCTGCTACCATGTATGATATTGTGTCAAGCAATAATTTTTCACAAGCAGATTATGCGATCTATCAGAAAGCCATGATTGCAGGTGTGAAATCTGGTTCAGACAAAATTAAATTATTGAATTCACTGTTGAAATTATATCCTACAAGTTCTCTGAATCTTGATTGCCAAATGGAAATCGCATCAACTTATATGGCTGATGAAAAATTTGCAGATGCTGTTCCTTTTTTAAATGCAGTCATCAATGCTGAAGATGCATCTGGTTTGAAACCAAAAGCTATTTCCAAACTTGGATTGGCTTATTATAACAATAACGATAATAAAAATGCTTTGGTGGCTTATCGTCAATTGATTAAATCATATCCACAATCTGAAGAAACTTCAGACGCCATGGCTACCATCAGAGATATTTTTATTGAAGATGGAAAACCAGAAGGATATGTTGCATTGATGAAAGAAAACGGAATTATCATTGCTGTGAATGAAGCAGATTCATTAAGTTATATCACACCTTATAATAAATACGAAGCTGGCGATTGCATGGTTGCCATTCCTGGATTTGGAACTTACATCAATGGATACCCGAACGGCGCTTATATTATTGACGCGAATTATTTCAGAGCCTTATGTTACCAAAAAATAAAAGAATTCAACCAAGCTATAATTGGTTTTGATTATGTAAATAGTAGAGGTGTAAGTAAGTATTTTGAAGATGCTACATTGCAGCTGGCCAGGATTTATTATTTCGAATTGAAAGACTACACTAATGCCAAAAAATATTTTGAGTCTTTAAGAGCCAATGCTGTAAACCCTGAAAATCAGTTGGAAGCTTTAAGAGGTTTGGTGAGAGTGTATTATCAATTGAAAGATTACTCCACTGCCAATGAAGCTGCAATGGAATTAGCAAACAAAAAAGGAGTGAGTACTGATGATAAATCAATTGCCGCATTGGTGTTGGGTAAAGCACAATTAAGTTCAGGAGATACTACAAAAGCCATTGAATCATTTAAAGTGGTGGTTCCTATTAATAAATCCGCATGGGGCGCAGAAGCGAGATACGAACTGGCAGCTGCCTATTTCAATCAAAGTAATTTGAGTGTTGCTGAGAAATATGCGATGTCTGTAATCAAGGAAACCGGTTCTTACGACTATTGGGTTACCAAATCTTATATTTTATTAGGCGATATTTTCATGAAACAAAAAGATTATTTCAATGCCAAAGCAACATATGAAAGTGTAGCTAACAATGCTGCCATTGAAGTCCTTAAAACAGAAGCTAGTCAGAAATTAGAAGCAGCTAAAGCAGAAGAAAAAAAATCATCCAAAATCAGTAACTAATCCCGAATATGAGAACCTATCCAAAAAACAGTATTATGAAAAAAATATTCAACGGCAGATTGTTGTTGCTGCTCATTTCTATATTAATTTTTTTAACAGGGAAGGCTCAAAAAGATACTTCTGAGCCACAGAAAATAACAATTATTTCTGCTTACAAACCTGTTTTGAGGACTGCAGCAAAACTGAACTTTTCCGGTTCTAATCTTGTTGCCGATACGGTAAAGAATTTGCAGGCTTATGATATACCTGTGCAACATTTGGTGTATGCTTATCAGCCGATTTCTTTAAAGCCTTTATCAGTTGAAAATGATACACTAATCAGAACAGGCAATCGCTATGCAGTAAAAGCGGGTTATGGTTCACAGTCGATGCCTTATGTAAGAGCCGCGGCAAGTTTTGGTGATGGCGAAACATCCATCATCAATGTTTACGGAGATTACTATTCAGCAAAAGGAAAGATTGTCAATCAGGATTTTTCGCATTTGCAATTAAAAGCCAATGGTAGCTATTTTTTCACCAACAATGAATTGTATGCCGCTGTAGGTTTAAAGTCTAATCAATATTATCAGTATGGTTACGATCATAATATTCATACTTACAGTAAAGACTTTATAAGCAATCATTTTCAGGATATTTCATTGTCTGCAGGTTTCAGAAATACAACAGAAAATGCTGTTGGCATTAATTATGATCCTCATTTTAGTTTTGATGTATTTAATGCAAACAAGGGTCTTTATGAAACAACGCTTAAAGTTGATTTACCAGCTAATAAAAAAATAAATGATTTATTTACGGTTAAAGCTGATTTGAATGTTGATCTCACTCACTTCCAAACCAAAGGCTTTATTCCCAATAACATCACTTTCAAAAACAATGTCAGTTCCTTTACGCCTTCAATATTTTACAAAAATGATTTAGTTAAAGTAAATGGTGGAACAAAAGCCGTTTTTAATAATGGAAAATTTTTGTTGCTACCTGATGTGTATGGAGAGATGGCTTTCGTGAAAGAAAAGTTTTTATTGCAAGCAGGTTGGACAGGCAAGGTGATAAAAAATACTTATCAGCATTTGACTGATATCAATCCTTATCTTGGTGATTTGTTTGATCAAACTAACACAATCGAGACTGAGTTGTATGGCGGTATTAAATCTTCATTAGGTAAACATATTCTTTTCAGTGCGAAAGCAAGTTTTATTGGATACAAGGATTTTCAGCTTTTTTATAATGATACGTCCTCTTCATCAGATGGCAGGAGATTTTTGGTTTCCAATGAGAAAAGCATGGGGAACTTCAGATTGCACGGTGATTTAAGTTATATCATCCGTGATAAATTCAAGCTAACCGGCGGCATCGATTTTAATGGATATGCAGGATTGAAAACCAATGCCAAAGCTTGGAATACCTTGCCGGTTGAGGCAAATGCATCTGTGAGTTGGTATCCTATTAATAAACTTACCGTAAAAAGTGATTTCTATTTTTTTGCAGGAGGTTATTATCTTGAAAAGGGTAATGTTGCCAAAAGGTTTGACGGGGCTGCGGATTGGAGTTTGGGTTTTGAGTATAAGATTAAAAAGCAGTTTGGCGCTTTTATCAATCTAAATAATATCTTTGGCAAAAATTACGAACGCTGGCATGGTTATCCTGTTTATGGATTAAATGTATTGGGTGGACTATCCCTTCAGTTCTAAAACCAAATCTTTTTGATGGAATCCTTAATTGAGAATTTCTTATTGCGCCACAATCATTGCCCATTACCAAAAGTTGGTACACTGGAATTGAAACAAAAAAGTGCACAATTGCATACAGGCGAAAATATTATTACAGCGCCTCATCCATCTATTTCATTATCTAAGAAAGAAAAATCAGCAGGGTCTTTTATTCATTTCATTGCTCAAAAAAAAGGAATTGATGAGACACGTGCTTCACAGGAATTAATTGAATATTGTCAGAATATTATCAACCTTGATCATCGAAAAGAAATCAAGCTAAATCATACAGGTAAATTTTACATAGATCATGACGGAACCTTGGATTTCAGACAAGATGAAATTCCTGAAGAATTTGTACCGGCTATAAAAGTTCA
>CALCNY010000200.1 GCA_937897585.1 uncultured Chitinophagaceae bacterium
CATATTTCATCAACTCTTTTGGCGGATCATATAATTTTAAATTTGGGCCAGTATAAGGTAAATTTAAAAGTTCCAAAGTGTAAATAACATCAATACTTGGCACAGTCCAATCTAAATACCCTTCACAAAGATTTACGAAAATATCAAACCCTTTTTTACTTAAATCCTTGAGTTGTTTGTACGTGGTAAGTTTGTTAAGAAAAACATGTTCTACTTCAACACCCGGAAGGAAATTAGAGAGGTTGCGAGGCGGGTCGTAGTGCTGATAATCAATGTCTGAAGTAGTATAATCCGGTAGCAAAACACATACTTTTTTTAAGCCGACGTTGTTGATAATATTGGAAGCAGACATGGAATTAAACTAATTATGTTGTTTTTTATTTTCAATAAAAGTCAATAGCTTTTCCCACCCACGATGAACAGCATCAACAAGAATTTCTTCAACAAGAAGACTAAATGGTTTTTCTGTTGCTTTTATAATAGCGCCAATTGATGTGAAGTTTTCATCCTCACTAATTCCACATTGAGCATTTAGCTCAAGCACATAAAGTTTTCCAGAAGCAGCATCTTGTCTGATATCTACTCTCGTATACCCTTTACCTTTAGTAGCTACGAATGCGTCCCAGCTAATTTTTTTTAAAGCATCAATTATTGTTTCTTCTGGTTTACCGTACTCATAAAAATTAGCATCTTCCGGCATAGCACTCTCTGTTTCGTATACCTCCCAAAGTCGTTCGAAAGATAAAAATCTTTCTTTATCAGGAAGAGAGTGATGAAATATGCGTTCAACAGGAGTATATATGACTGCGTTTTCTGGCTTGTCGAAAGATCCGCTGATAAAAACAGTAAACTCCGGCCCATTGATAAAACGTTCGGCAATAAATCCTCCGCTATTTAGGTTCCAGCCTCTGTAACCGCTCAATAAGTTTTCTGTTAGTGTACTTAATTCTTCTTTGGTTTCTACCACATTTTTAATTCCAACACCCATGCTACCACCAGAAATTGCAGGCTTTACTATTAACGGAGTTCCGGTTATTGATAAAATATTTTCTGGATGATAATCATCATCATTAAAAAAATAAGACCATGGTGCATTAGGAACCCCCGCTTTATCAAAAGCTATTTTCATGGGTATTTTGGATGTGGTGATGTCATAAAAATATTCATCAGCACCAGTATACACAATTCCTTTTTCTTCCAGGTATTTAATAACAGAAATTCCAGGAGCTCCATTTATTTCATCTCCATCACATAAGTTTAAAACAATGGGAAAAAAATCGCCTTTGTTTTTTTCTTCATCAATAAAGTCAATAACGCTTTTGAAAGTAATCATATTAACCTCCTGCCATTTCCAGGGAAGAGTTAAAAAATTAAAAACAGAAGTATATTCCGCAATGCTTTGTGAAAAATCATAGTAGTAATCAATTTGTTCATCATCGACTTTCACAATAGGTGCCAATACCCAAATTTTGGCAATTATATTTTTTGGTAAAAACTGTTTAAATATAGAAGTGGCGGCGCTTGTCATTGATGTGGTAAAATCTTATGATTCAATCGTTGTTTGAATTATTGTGTTGAAAAGAAGCATCCGGTTATTACTAACTGAAAGGTATAAAGTATATTATTGATAATAAAAAAAACATGCCTAATTATTTAAAAATTAAGCATGTTTATTATGAAGATGATAATAAAAAAAACAAGAGACTGCAGACGGCTTTTACTGTCTGCATAAAGAATTTATAATTGCTTTATGTTGTGGAAATTCTAATGATAAGTTTTCCGCAACAGCTAATTCAAAATCAGTAAAATCAAATCCCGGTGCTACCGTACACCCTACGAAAGAGAATTCGCTTTCATCGGCAGGTCTGCTAGCAAACCAATAATTAGCAGGAACAACATATTGAAAGCAGTCGCCAAATGCAATATTGTTTCCAAGCCTAACAATTTCAAGATTTCCTAACGTGTCAATAATATAAATCAACAAAGTTTGACCAGCATAAAAATGCCAACATTCATCACATTTAATTCTATGAAAGGCTGAAAAATTTCCTTTTTCCATTAAAAAATAAATAGCGGTTGATAAGGAACGATGATCTGAGAACCTTTCAGGTAAAGCGTTTCCATTAATTTGTTCGTGACTCCGATAGGTTTCCTTATACCATCCTCCTTCGGGATGGGCCAACATTTTATATTTATTAATCAAATAAGCCGCGGTCATTTATTACAAATTGTCGTATTCATAAATAGGGTCGATATGTGTTCCTGGTTCCATTTCACAAACGGGTTTAATGATGCCATCGTTTAAACCATAAACCCAACCATGTAAATGTGGTCTTTGTTCGTATTTCCAGGCTTTTTGAATGATTGATGTTTTTGCTAGATTCATGATTTGTTCTTTCACATTAAACTCAACAAGTTTATTAGCTCTTTCATCAAGATTGGCTTCGCTTTCCAATTCTTCGCGATGAATTCTATAAACATCTTTAATATTTCTAAGCCATTTATTAATAATCCCAAGTGAGTGGTTTCCCATAGCAGCTCTTACGCCTCCACAACCATAGTGTCCGCAAACAATAATATGTTTTACTTTAAGCACCTGAACAGCATACTCTAAAACGCTTAACATGTTTAAATCCGTATGAACAACCATATTGGCAATATTCCTGTGTACAAAAATTTCTCCAGGTTGTGTTCCGGTTATTTTATCGGCAGGCACCCGACTGTCGCTGCAGCCTATCCATAAAAACTCAGGAGTCTGTATGTGAGAAAGTCTATTGAAGAACTCGGGATCAAGTTTAACTTGCTCTGTTGCCCATACTTTATTTTCGAGTAAAAGTCTATCGTAAGAGTTTATCATTGTTGTAATTTGAAACAAAAGCCAATTACTGATTTAAATATTCATCCCGCCACAAGTACTTATGGTTTGTCCTGTAATATAACAACCCATATCAGATGCTAAAAAAAGGCAAGTGTTTGCGATGTCTTCACCAGAAGCAAAACGGCCAAGAGGAATCATAGATAAATATTTATCTGCATTGGCACCTTCTTTAAGATAACTTGTCATGTCGGTTTCTACAAAGCCCGGCGCAACTGCGTTACAACGAATATTTCTACTCCCCAATTCTTTGGCAACACTTTTGGTAAATCCTATAACACCGGCTTTACTTGCTGCGTAGCTTGTTTGTCCGGCATTGCCCATTTCGCCAATTACAGAACTCATGTTGATGATACTGCCGCTTTTCGCCTTCATCATAGGCTTAATGACTTGCTTCGTCATATTGAAAACACTGTTAAGGTTTATTTGGATTACATCATTCCATTGTTCAGGAGTCATGCGGAGTAAAAGATTGTCTTTTGAAATTCCGGCATTGTTTACGCAAATATCTATTTGGCCAAATTCAGTAAGCACATCATTGATGAAAGACTCACATGCAGCAAAATCACCTGCATTACTTTGGTAAGCTTTTGCTTTAACACCATGTGTCGCAAGTTTTTCAACAAGCACATTTGCTTTTTCTTTACTGTTGTCGCTTATGTAAGTAAACGCGATGTTTGCGCCATGTTCTGCAAATTTTAATGCTACGGCTTCGCCAATTCCTCTGGCCGCGCCTGTAATAACAGCAACTTTCCCTTGTAGTAACTTCATCTTTATGATTTTTTAGTCAGCAAAAATAAGATTGAGAGAGGGATTAAAAAAGTAATAAAAGGAAATGCGTCAAATCAACGAAAGAATTTCCTCAATAATTTTCCTGTCGTTGCTAAGTCGTGGAACCTTGTGTTGACCGCCAACTTGATTTTTTTGCTGCAGCCATTTTGTAAAAGTTCCTTTTGAAACGACATTAATTTTAGGCAAGCTCAGTGCAATATTTTTAAATCGCTTTGCTTCATAATCGCTGTTTTCTTTTTTCAAAGAGCTGTCAAGCGCTTCGGTAAATTGTTCAATATTTTCAGGCGTTTCATGAAACTCAATCAACCATTCATGAGCGCCATTTCCTGAATCTGAAAAATAAACAGGTCCCGCTGTATAGTCTGCAACAACAGCATTACATTTTGCTGCAGCTTCTGCAATCGCTTTATCGGCGTTATCTACAATTACTTCCTCACCAAAAGCGTTGATATAATGCTTCAGTCTTCCTGTTACTTTTATTCGGTAGGGATTTAAAGAGGTGAATTTAATAGTGTCGCCAATAAGATATCTCCACAAACCTCCTGTTGTACTTATGATGAGACCATAATTTTTATTGATTTCTACCTTATCTAGTCCTAGTGTTTTTGGAAAACTTTTACCATATTCTTCAATAGGCATGAATTCATAAAATACACCATGTTCTGTGTAAAGTGTCATGCCCTCGTGTTCAGGACTTTCCTGTCCTGCAAAGAAGCCTTCGCTAGCGTTATATATCTCAAGATAATTAATAGGCTTGCCAATTACTTTTTCGAATTGCTCACGATAAGGCACAAACGAAACACCGCCATTAATATATAATTCTAAATTCGGCCACACTTCTTTGATGGTTTTCTTTCCCTTGATTTCGAGAATTCTTTTCAACAGCAATAGCGTCCATGTAGGAACGCCAGCAAGAGAGGTGACATTTTCGCTAGCAGTTGATTGCGCCAGCTTTTCAATTTTCTCACCCCAATCATCCATGAGCGCAACGCTTAATTCTGGAGTCCTTAGCCATTGTCCCCAGAAAGGAGTGTTTTGCATTAATACCGCACTCAGGTCGCCATATTGAATTTCGTCGTTTACTTGATTAATTTGATGAGAGCCACCAATGACAAGGCCTTTGCCCGTTAATAAATCACTTGAAGGGAAATTATTGTAATAACTGGTGAGCACATCTTTGCTCGCTTTAAAATGATTTTCGTTTAAACTTTCATCGCTTACCGGAATGAATTTGCTTTTGTTTCCAGTGGTACCGCTACTTTTGGCAAACCATTTTACGGGCGTATTCCACAATACGTTTTCTTCACCATCGAGCATGCGTTGAATGTAAGGTTGTAAGTTTTCATACTCACTCACAGGAACATGAAGCTTGAATTCTTTAACTGAAAAAAGTTTTGAGAAATTATATTTTTTACCAAACACCGTGTATTGTGCAGAAGTAACCAAATCCTGTAATACTTCTCTTTGACTAGCCACCGGGTGGTTGGTCCAATTTTTAATACGCCATAAGCGCATTCTTGCCAATTTTGATATTGCGGGGGAAAGCAATTTCATATTGGGAAGATAAAGAATTTTATCCGTAATAAATTTGATGGGGGTAAGAATTTGAAAACAACTAATTGATATAAGAGATTAGTCTGCGCTATTTTGAGAAGCCCTTTCGTGCAAATAATCTTTACGACGCAATTCAAAATTTCTACCAAGATACAAACGTCTTACCTGTTCGTCGCTTGCCAGCTCTTCTGCGGTTCCGTGTTTGAATATTTTTCCATCTATAAGTAAATAGGCTCTGTCGCAAATAGAAAGTGTCTCGTTTACATTGTGATCGGTGATTAGAATGCCGATGTTTTTAAACTTAAGTTTCGCTATAATTTCTTGAATGTCTTCAACAGCAATTGGATCTACGCCCGCAAAAGGCTCATCCAACAAGATAAATTTCGGATCAACAGCAAGCGCTCGTGCTATTTCTGTTCTTCTTCTTTCACCCCCACTTAATGTATCTCCATTATTTTTACGAACATGTTGTAAATGAAATTCATTCAACAAAGATTCAAGCTTTTCCTTTTGCTCTGCTTTTGATTTTTTGGTCATTTCAAGAACGGCGGCAATATTGTCTTCTACACTCAATTTTCTGAAAACACTAGCTTCTTGTGGGAGATATCCAACTCCAAGCTGGGCTCGTTTATACATAGGCAAATTGGTAATATTCAGCTCGTTGAGAAAAACCTCTCCGCTGTCGGATTTTACCAAGCCCACTACTTGATAGAATGAAGTGGTTTTACCGGCTCCATTTGGACCAAGCAAACCTACAATTTCGCCCTGACTTACATCGAACGAAACGTCATTGACTACGGTTCTTTGTCCGTAAGCTTTTATCAGATTTTTAGTGCGAATGGTCAGACTCAAAATTAAATTTTTACAAAAATAACTCTTGTTTTCAACTATATTTCTAAATATTTAATAAAACACAGCTAAATGTGTCACTTTGTTTTGAACAATGTTTGATACTTTTTTTATTTGGGTTTATCTTTACCGATATTAATTTAAAAATAAATACAAAAATCAACGTTCAAAATTTCAATAAAAAAAGACAAATCCAAAAGAAAAACCAATGAAAGTTACAGACCATCTTAGTCAGGCCAACAAAATGCTTGTTTCTTTTGAAATCCTTCCGCCTTTAAAAGGCAAGGGAATTCAATCTTTATATAGTCATTTAGATCCTTTAATGGAGTTTAATCCTTCTTTTATCAACGTGACATACCACAGAAGCGAGCATAGTTTTAGAAAAAAAGCAGATGGAAGCTTTGAAAAGGTTGTTGTCAGAAAAAGACCAGGAACAGAATCTATTTGTGCATCAATCATGAATAAATACAATGTAGATACCGTTCCACATCTTATTTGTGGCGGATTTGGGGTAAATGAAACCGAAGATGCATTAATTAACCTTAATTATTTAGGAATAGATAACGTGTTAGTTTTGAGAGGCGATGCCGCAAAAAATGAAAGCGCATTTGAACCGGAGCCTGGTGGTCATAAATATGCTATTGATTTATTGAAACAAGTTTCTAACCTTAATCAGGGAATCTATCTCGAAGAAGATTTGAAGAACACTTCAAAAACTAAATTTTGTATTGGAGTAGCAGGATATCCTGAAAAGCATTTTGAAGCACCTAATATGGAAAGCGATTTGCGCCACCTGAAAGCAAAAGTGGATGCAGGCGCAGATTATATTGTTACACAAATGTTTTTTGACAATGCAAAATATTATGCATTTGTTGACGCTTGTAGGGAAATGGGTATTACCGTTCCAATTATCCCGGGTTTGAAACCTATTTACACCAAAAAACAACTGACAATACTTCCAAAAACGTTCAACATTGATTTGCCAACACCATTAACAGAAGCAATCATTGCCTGTAAGACAGACGAAGACGTAGAAAAAGTTGGACAAGAGTGGCTTTTACATCAATCAAAAGACTTAAAAAAATCTGGTGTTCCTATTTTACATTATTATACCTTGGGTAGACCGCTAATCGTTGCCAATGTTGTAAAAGAGTTGGTATAAAGCAAGATTCTTTTTTATTATGGAGAAAAAAAAATACTATCATTTTGTTTTTATCAGCATTTTTGCTATGATAGTATTTTTGTGTCCGTCAAGATCTTTCGCACAACCTAAATCTAAATATGACATTTCCGGTGCTTGGTCGGGTTACGTAAAAACTACGCAAAAAAAAATCACCTACGAGGTTGTCATTAGCGACAGTTCGGGTACATACATTGGATATTCTAAAATCATTTTTTCCAATAAAGGGACCGAATATTCTGCAATAAAATCTTTGAGTATAAGAAAAGAGGAAGAGAAATATATTTTGGAAGAAGAGGTGTTGTTGTCTGATAATTTTGTTGATGACGCACCAAGAAAAATAAAGCAAATCAACACACTTGATCTTGTAATAGGAACAAAGAAAATGACCCTTTCTGGCGAGTTTAAAACCAAAGCCACAATGGGTTTGAAGAGTGCAACGGGCGAAGTTTTTCTGCAAAAAGCAGCTGTTCCAGATTCCTCCGCATTGTTTAGTGAATTGGGGAAAATGGGTTTGACTGAACAACTATCATTTGTAATAGAAGCAAAAGAACAGGCGGCTATAGAAATAGCAAAAGAAAAAAATAAAGACACTGCAGCTGTTGCAATAGCTATTCCCGTTGTGCCGCCTCCGGTTGTAAATCCAACACCGCCTCCAGCACCAAAACCTGCTCCGCCAAAACCAAGCCCACCACCTCCAATAGTAAAAAACACTCCTGCTCCCAAACCTGCGCCTGTAGTTCCCAAACCTACACCTGCGCCACCAATACCAAAACCCGCCGTAGCGCCACCCCCACCGGTAGTCGCTCGAGTCCCCAAACCGTTGCCAGTAGTGGCAGAAGGCTCGGCATCTGAGTTAAGTAAAAGAAGCATCGAAACCATTCAAACCGTTTATTTTAAATCAGATAGTTTGACGTTAACGCTTTATGATAATGGCGAAGTTGATGGCGATACGGTTAGTGTGGTAGTTAACGGAAGGGTAATTATGGGAAAAAAGGGCTTAAGCACAAAAGCAATTACCGAAACACTTTATCTCACTCCAGAAATGGGTGACTCTCTACAGATGATCATGTATGCAGAAAATCTCGGAACAATTGCACCCAATACTGGATTATTAATCATCCAAGATGGGAAAGATAGGTATGAAATTCGCTTCTCAGGCGACTTAAACAAAAACGCAGCGATTATATTCAAAAGAAGAAAATAACTTTTTATCCTCAAAATCAAAGAGTTAAATAAAAGTTTATCATCAAGATAATAAAGAGAACTATTTGTACGTTTTATATCGACTAAATATCCTTTTAAAAACGTACTTATGGCAAGACTTACTACACAACAGGAAATCATCCTCATTCAGGGAACCGGCTTTGCAAACAGACAATATGCTGAAAAAACGCCTCCAACAAATACCAATAATTATTTGTCAAAACATGAAACATTAAAACAAGCATGCTGGAATGGTATGTTGAAAGACTTAATGCCTGAATTGTTTTTTATGTTTAGTCCCGATACTAAATTGTATTTATGGCAAATGAGAGAATGCGAGAAATTACTTACGCTTGAAATGTCTGAAGAGCCAACCGAATTGGATTATTACACATCGATTGATCCCTATTGTTTTATGGAAGTGCAAGAATATAACTAATAACACAAACTAAATACTAAGATAAAGAATCTATTAACAGCCCATGGTTTCCATGGGTTGTTTTGTATTGTTTGGATTCGTGAATTTCGGTGATATTGTTTTGATGGATGCTTATGTCTTTAAAATCAGACTCTTGTGCTAATTTTTCAGTTAGTCTTTTACAATTTGAAATAACAATTGAAGTATTGTTTTTTAGTGCAACGATGCAATATTCGTAATCTTTAGCTTTAAGAGATTTGATAAAGCTCTTGCAAGTTGTAACGTCCAGATTGGTATTAAAGTAATTCATGGTTTTCCTTTGGAGTTTGAAAGTAGAATATTTCCGTTAACTACCCAAAAATAAAAAACCCCGAAAAAATCGGGGTTTTACTATTTGGCTTCAGAGAGTAATTTAATCTTTTTAAGATTTTTTAATAGGATTTGGAAGCCTTGCCCTTTGCAGGTGCAAATTGGTTCTTTTCAAAAGGATTGGATTTAAATAGATTTTAGTTTTCATTGGATTAGGATCTGGTTTTTGTTGGTTGTACAGGATTTGTGTTTTTCAATAGGGTTTGGTTTTTTGGTTTTGTTTGGATTTGGATTGGTCTAGGTTTTTTTATCGGATATTGGTTAAGCGCTTATCTGATGTAAAAGTATAGTAAACAATGACGCTTGTCAATGTTTTTAATGACCAGGTTTTATAATTCGGTTTATACACTTGGTATTTCTAAGTAGACCTACTTATTGAGAAGATAAAATGATAATTTAATTCAACTATACTAATTAAAAAAGGAAGAATTTCTGTTTTATAGCATATACATTTCTTCGAAAATAACTTTATAAACACGAGGAAAGAGTCTCAGTTATTTATTTAACAGCACGTTATTCAATTCTAATGACAACACATAATTTTAAGTGTTTATATTAGCCAATAAATTCGTAGTAAATATGGAACCTGGCTTTTTAATTCACTGCCCGCCACAAATTAAAGGAGAGGTTTTAGATATGTATCTTTCTGCCGGTTGGTACCGATACGGAAACAAAATATTTACCATTGATTTTTTTACAGAGAATGAAAAATTATATCAGGTTTATTGGCTTAGATATGATGTTTTCAAATTAAAACTTAGCGACTCGAATCAAAAGATTCTCAACAAAAACAAGCGGTTTAATTATAAAATAGTTCCGTTTCAAAATTCTTTAGAACTTGAAGCCTTACACTCTTTGTATTTAGATAAGATTGATTTTGTTACGATTGCTTCCATTGAAGAATTGATGGAAGATATTAATGGAAGCGTTTATAATTCTATGCTGATAGAAATAAGAGACGAAAATAAATTAATCGGAGCTGGAATTTTCGATTATGGCAACAATAGTATTGCGGGCATAAAAAACATTTTTCATCCCGACTATAAAAAGTACAGCTTGGGTAAATATTTGATGTTGCTGAAATATCAATATTGCTTACAACAAAATATAAAATGGTATTATCCTGGATACTTTGCGCCGGGCCACAAAAAGTTTGATTACAAACTAACTATTGATGCAGACGCAACAGAAGTGTGTTTAATTGACAACAGACAATGGGTTTCTTATCGAGATTTTAGTTTGATGGGTTAACGATTAATTTGGTTGAAATCAATGAAACGTTGCTCAAAGAAACAGAAAATTGGTTTATTTTTTTTTGGACTCATATTTTACTATTTCCTGAAAATTTCCTCAACAAGTTAATATCTGAAAAGCCCACCGGAGGATTAGGAAAAACAAACTGAATAAAAAACGCCAATTTTAAAACGAAAAAAACCGCACATCAATTCATGAAGTGCGGTCTTTGAGGGTGGGCCCACTAGGATTTGAACCTAGGACCCTCTGATTATGAGTCAGATGCTCTAACCGACTGAGCTATAGGCCCTTTCTTTTGCAAGAAATATATTTAAAACTCTTTTTCTTTTATCGGTATTCAAAATGATGTTTTCATTTTGGAGAGCAAAAGTAATTAAATTCAGATATTTGCCCCAACTTTTATTCAGATAATGGCTACAATAAAAAATGTATTGTTTGATTTGGGCAAAGTGCTGCTCGATTTTAATAACGAAAACGCAAAAAATTATTTCAAAAAATTGGGCGTTGATGATTATGATAAACATGTGATGGCGCTGCATTCACAAAATATATTTAATGAACTGGAAACAGGAGCACTATCGGCCGAACAATTTATCAAAGCCATTAGTCAAAAACTTAATGGTTCGGTTTCAGATGCTGATATTCAAAATGCCTGGAATTCAATATTGATGGATTTCAGGGCAGAAAGCATGATGTATCTTGAAAAGCTTAAAAACCAATATAATCTTTATCTATTAAGCAATACCAATTCTCTACATCACGCCGAGTTTGACCGCATACTTTTCAATCAGTTGCAAGTAACAAGTTTGGATAGTTATTTTACAAAGGCTTATTATTCACACCAAACGGGGATGAGAAAGCCAGATAGAAAAATTTATGAACTAGTATTGAACGACGCCGAAATTTCAGCAGCGGAAACTATATTTATCGATGATATGCCAGAAAACGTGGCTGCGGCAAGTGCTTTGGGCTTTCAAACACACCTGCTTTTGCCAGAAGAAAGGATAGAAAATCTCAAATCTTTATCATTTTAACTTCTTTCAAACTGAAATCTCTATATAACTTTGCGCCATGCTTGAAACATTTGTAGAACTATTCGTCATTTATATTATTTATAAGCTGGTTTTTAATTTCATCATTCCAATTTATTCGGCCTCAAAGCAAATGAATAAAAAAGTAAATGAATTTAAACAGCAAATGCAGCAAAATCAACAACAGCAGCAGTCTTCAACAACCGTCCGACCACAAACTTCAAAGTCCGGATCAGAAGACGACTATATTGACTACGAGGAAATCAAATAGAAAATCTAGAGATAAAAAAGCTCAGGTTTCCTTGTTAATTTTACATTATCCGTTTAAAAACTTTGGCAGATAACGAATACGGGCGTATATTTGCGCTAGAAAAAGAGAGTAACAGGAAGGGAACGGAATCGTTCCCTTCTTCTTTTCTTACGACTATGAACAGCGAAAACAACTTAGAAACGGTTAAATCAATTCTTGAATCTCTTCTGGAGGGTGATATCTTTTTAGTAGATATGAAAGTAAAGCCCACCAACAATATCAAGATTTATCTCGATGCCGACAGTGGATTAGGGATAGAAAAATGTATCAAAATCAACAGAGCGCTATATAAAGTATTAGAGGAAATGGCCATTTATCCCGACGGGGATTTTTCTTTGGAAATTTCCAGTCCAGGTATAGATGAACCTTTAAAACTTAGCAGACAATATCATAAAAATATTGGCAGAAACGTAGAAGTGACTATGGTTGATGGGTTAAAAAAAGAAGGATTGCTTAAAGAGGTTACCGAAGAGTCGATTGAAATTGCCTTTACCGAGGGCAAGGGAAAAAAGGCAGTAGACCATCTTTTAAACATTCCTTTTTCAACAATCAAACAAACAAAAGTTCTTATAAAATTTTAATTAACACAAAAACCCTCTTCCGGCGAGGTTTCCAGGCATAAGCAGGGAAAGTCCGGACAGGCATATGGCAAGCATTAACTTGATAGAATCATTTCAGGAATTTAAAGAAGCGGAAGGTATTGATCGTCCTACGCTGATGAAAGTAATGGAAGATGTTTTCAAAACATTGATCCGTAAAAAATATGGCAGTGATGAAAATTTCGACGTTATCGTAAATGACCAGAAAGGAGATCTTGAAATCTTCCGCAGACGCACCATCGTTGATGATGATGATTTGTATAACACTTTAACCGAAATCGAATACAAAAATGCTATTCTAATTGAGCCTGATTATCAGGTTGGCGAAGAGTTGTATGAAGAAGTTGATATTCAAAAAGAATTTGGAAGAAGAGCGATTCTTGCCGGTAAACAAACGCTTGCCGCAAGAATCAATGACCTTAAGAAAAATGTATTGATTAAAAAATACGAAGATCGTGTAGGCGATATCGTTAGTGGAGAGGTTTATCAGGTTTGGAAAAAAGAAGTGTTGATTTTGGATGAAGACGGAAACGAAATGTTATTGCCTAAATCTGAACAAATCCCAAGTGATTATTTCAAGAAAGGTGAAACCATTCGTGCAGTTGTTAAAAAAGTAGAATTAAAAAATAGTCAAGCGATCATTATTTTATCAAGAACAAGTCCAATGTTCCTTGAGAAATTGCTTGAAATTGAAGTTCCTGAGATATTTGATGGCTTGATCGTGGTTAAGAAAATTGTAAGAGATCCAGGAGAAAGAGCTAAAGTAGCAGTAGAAAGTTTTGACGACAGAATTGATCCTGTGGGTGCATGTGTAGGTATGAAAGGTAGTCGTATACACGGTATCGTTAGAGAATTAAAAAATGAAAACATCGACGTTATCAATTATACCAATAACATTCAATTGTTGATACAACGTTCATTGACACCAGCAAAAATTACCAGCATTGAATTAGATAATGAAAAAAAGCACGCTAATGTGTTTTTGATGCCAGATCAAGTTTCTTTAGCTATTGGTCGTCGTGGTGTGAATATCAAATTGGCTTGCGAATTAACAGGATACGAGATTGATGTATTCCGTGATAATGAAGGAGAAGTTGATGAATTTGATATTGACTTAGATGAATTCAGCGATGAAATTGAAGCATGGATTATTGATGAGTTGAAAAGAGTTGGATGTGATACCGCTCGTTCAGTATTGGATTTAACTGCTGACGAATTAGAGCGCAGAACAGACCTTGAAAAAGAAACAATTGCAGACGTTAGAAGAGTGTTGCAAGAAGAGTTTGAAAGAGAGTAATAGTTTTAAATAGAGAATTTTAGTAACCAATAAAGAAAAAATCGGTTTGCATTAATTAAAACCGAATTAAAAACAAGAATGTCAGAATTAAATACACCAAGGTTAATGGCAGCGGCCAAAGAATTCAATATAGGTACAAACACCTTAATTGAGTTCCTTGTGTCAAAGAATTTTAATGCAGATGAATTAAAGCCCACTACAAAGCTTACAGAAGCGATGTATCGTGTTTTACAGTCTGAATTTCAACAAGACAAAGCTGCCAAACAAAAAGCCGAGCAGGTAGATCTTCCAAAAGGGGCAAATGCAGATCAGAAGAAGAAGAAAGACGAAGAAGACCTTTCTTTTAAAAAGAAGGAAGAAAAACCTAAGGCTGCTGAACCGATTATTGAGCCTGTAAAAGAAGAGCCTGTTGCAGTAGAAATAGCAGTACAAACTCCAGAAGTGGAGTCTCCAAAAAGTGGAGTTACAAAAATTGACGCTCCTGAAATAGAAGGCTTAAAAATACTTGATAAAATTGATCTTGATAGTATAGACTCATCAACCAGACCTAAAAAGTCTAAAAAGAAAGAAGAGCCGGCAATAGAAATCCCAACAGAAGAAAAGCCTGTTGTTGAAAACAAATCAGAAACGATTGAAGTAGTTCCTGAGATCGAAGAAGTAGCATCTCAAATTACAAAAGACCAGGAGCCAACACCTGCAATCATTGAAAATATTCAGGCTCAGAAATTAACAGGTCCAAAAATATTAGGTAAGATTGATTTACCGGTAAACAATGATACCAGACCGAAGAAAGAAACCAACGAAGAGAAGCAGAAGCGCAAGCGGATTCCTATTCAGAAAAAAGGACCTGATGGTGGTGGAGCGCAACGCGGCAACAAAGCTATACCAGATGGAAGAGGACCAAGACCAGCACAAGGTGGCGGACAGGGACAAGGTCAGGGACAAGGCAATAAGTTTCAACGTCCTGGACAAGGGCAAGGTGCTCCAAAAAGAGAAGATAAGATTATTGATGAAAAAGAAATTCAAGAAAAATTAAAACAAACCCAAGCTAAATTAGCCGGAGCAGGAGGAAGAGGAAAAAGTCTTAAAGCCAAATACAGAAAGGCGAAGAGAGAAGAGATGGCCGAACAAATGGGCGAAGGCGGCGAAGGATCAAATAAACTACAGGTTACAGAATTCATTTCAGTAAGTGAGTTAGCCGGTTTGATGGATGTGAGCTTTGCAGATATCATCGGTAAATGTATGAATCTCGGAATCATGGTTTCTATTAACCAGCGTTTAGAGGCTGATATTATTGAATTGGTAGCCAGTGAATTTAATTATGAAGTTGAATTTATAGGCGTTGATGATGCTGCAGAGTTGGAGGTGGAAGAAGAGGAAGATAATCCAGAAGATTTAAAACCAAGAGCGCCAATTGTTACAATCATGGGTCACGTAGATCATGGTAAGACATCGCTATTGGATTATATTAGAAATACAAACGTAATTGCCGGTGAGGCAGGAGGAATTACGCAGCATATTGGTGCTTATGAAGTAACCTTACCTGATGGAAGAGCGATTACATTCTTGGATACTCCGGGTCACGAAGCGTTTACGGCTATGCGTGCCCGTGGTGCTAAAGTAACAGACATTGCAGTTATCGTTGTTGCTGCAGATGATGCGGTGATGCCTCAAACGAAAGAGGCGATATCACATGCTCAGGCGGCTAATGTACCGATGATATTCGCCATCAATAAAGTGGATAAAGATGGCGCCAATCCTGAAAAAATTAAAGAACAACTGGCTACCATGAATATCTTGGTGGAAAGTTGGGGCGGTAAATTTCAAAGCCAGGAAATCAGTGCGAAAAAAGGAATGAACATTGATTTATTGCTTGAAAAAATATTGCTTGAAACAGATATTTTAGAATTAAAATCCAATCCTGAAAAACAAGCCAATGGTACTATCATTGAAGCTTCGTTAGATAAAGGAAGAGGTTATGTAGCTACAATTTTGGTGCAGAATGGAACCTTACGTCAAGGAGATATGATTGTTTCCGGACAACATTTCGGTAAGGTTAAGGCGATGTACAATGAAAGAAACCAGCGCGTAGAAGAGGCTCCTCCTTCAACACCTGTATTGATTCTTGGTTTGAATGGTGCACCTCAGGCTGGTGAAACTTTCAAAGTTTTTGAAAACGAAGCAGACGCAAGAGAAACTGCATATAAGCGTGGACAAATATTACGTGAGCAAGGTATGCGTGCAAAAAAACACATTACCCTTGATGAAATCGGACGTCGTTTGGCTTTGGGTAATTTCAAAGAATTGAATGTTATCATTAAAGGTGACGTGGATGGTTCTGTAGAAGCATTAAGTGATTCATTGCAAAAATTAAGTACAGAAGAAATTGTAGTGAAAGTGATTCATAAAGCAGTGGGTGCGATTACAGAAAGTGATGTAACGTTGGCGAATGCATCTGATGCGATTATCATTGGTTTCAATGTTCGTCCTTCAATACAGGCAGCCCGTCTTGCAGAAAGCGAATCTATTCAGATTAAATTATACTCCATCATTTACAACGCTATTGAAGAAATCAGAAGCGCGATGGAAGGTATGTTGGAACCAACTGTAGAAGAGAAGATTTTGGCTAATGTTGAAATCAGAGAAACTTACCGTTTTGATAAAGCTACAGTAGCCGGTTGTCAAGTGCTTGATGGTAAAATGGCAAGAAATAACAGAATCAGACTGGTTAGAGATGGTATCGTAATTTTCACCGGCGAACTAGCCAGTTTAAAACGTTTCCGTGATGATGCCAAAGAGGTAACTTCCGGAATGGAGTGTGGTTTGGTAATCAGAAATTATAATGATTTGAAAATCGGTGATATTGTTGAGGCATTTGAAGAAGTGGAAGTGAAGAGAACATTATAAAAAGTTGAAAAAGTTTCAGAGGTTCAATGGGTTCAAAACATTTTGAACCTATTGAACTAATTGAACCTTTTAAACTAAAGAAGGGTTGAAACTTTTGTTAAATGATTTCAATTCGGTTTTATCAGATTTATGAGACTTAATTTTGGCGGGCATTAAAGTCAATGTTGATACAAGTACTATGATTAAAAATAAAATTGCATTTCTTTCCCTTTCCATTCTAATTGTTACTGTAGCGTATTCGCAACCCAAAAAAGTGATTGCTGATAAAATCATTGCTGTGGTTGGTAACAAAATCATATTAAAGAGTGATATAGACAATACTATTATGGACATGCAACGTCAGGGCATAGACGTACCTGCCGATGCAAGATGCATGAGTCTGGAACAAGCGTTGGGTATTAAAGCACTCGTATTACAGGCAGAAAAAGATTCTTTGCCTGTAACCGATGAAGAAGTAGATGCAGAAATTGATAATCAGGTAAGATATTTTATAAGTCAATATGGTTCAAAAGAAGAAGTTGAAAAAATAGCCGGTAAAACATTATACCAGTTGAAAGAAGATTTCAAAGAAGGATTCAGAGACAGAAAGCTGGCAACAGCTATGCGCAATAAAATCATAGAAGGTATTAAAATCACACCCAACGAAGTAAGAGATTTTTATAATAAAATTCCTGTCGACAGTTTGCCTTTTTATGAAACGGAAGTTGAGGTTGGACAAATAGTTTGTTTTCCAAAAGCGAGTCGAGATGCGGAAGAATATTGCATCGAACAATTGAATGATTATAAGAAGCAAATTGAAACCGGCAAGAAAGATTTTGGAACAATGGCTTCAATTTATACAGAAGATCCGGGAAGTAAAGAACGTGGTGGTATGTATGAAATCAACAGAAACCAGAAAGATCTAGATCCTCTTTGGATGTCAAAAGCTTTTATGCTGAAAGAGGGACAGGTTTCAAATCCATTTAAAACAAAATTTGGATATCATATTATTCAATTGGTAAGTCGTTCTGGTGATGATGCTGTGGTAAGGCATATTTTGAAAATACCACAAGTTACTAATGTGGAGATGAAAGCTGGTTTCAATAAAATGGATACAGTAAGATCTAAGCTAATAGCCGGAGTTATTGATTTTGGAACAGCTGTTTCAAGATATAGCGATGACGAATCCAGTAAGTTTACAGCAGGAATGATACAGGGAAGAGATGGAACATTTCTTACCATTGATCAGCTTGATAAAGAGTTGGTCGTAAAAATGAAAGATTTGAAAGTTGGCGAGTATTCACAACCGTTAGAATATACAGATGAGAGAGGGAAAAAAGGTATTCGTATTGTTTATCTCAAAACCAAAACGGAACCTCATCGTGAAAACTTAAAAGACGATTACAACAAAGTTGCCCAAAGAGCTCTTGAACAAAAGAAAGAAACTGCACTCGAAAAATGGTTTGATGATAAAAAAAGAAATTACTACATCATGATTGACGAAGAGTATAGAAATTGTGCAGCTTTGAAGCATTGGTTGGATATGGCTAATGCAAGCGCTAAGTAAGGTTTCAAAGGTTCGGTAAGTTCAATGAGTTCAAAAGGTTCACGACTAAAAGGCTTGCTCATTATCAAATTTTCAAATCTCCAAATTGCATTTAAGTTTTGATAGAAAAAAAGAAATCCTCTGGTTCGGAAGAAGTAGCGATACTTGTTGGTTTGATACAAAAAGATCAGACCGAACAGCAAGTTATAGAGTATCTTGATGAGCTTGAATTTCTGGCATCAACTGCAGGTGCCACAACGATAAAGCGCTTCACACAAAGAATGGCTCATCCCGACAGCAAAACATTTTTGGGAAAAGGAAAGCTGGAAGAAATTAAAAATTTTATTCTCCTCAAAGGAAATGTAACGCTGGTTATATTTGATGATGAATTATCTGGTGCACAAATCATCAACATTGAAAAAGCGATTGGCATGAAAGCCATTGACCGCAGTGATTTGATTCTCGACATATTTGCATCAAGAGCCAAGACCGCACAAGCAAAAACGCAAGTAGAGTTGGCACAATATCAATACATATTACCACGACTTAAAGGCATGTGGAAGCATTTGGAAAGACAAGGTGGTGGTGTAGGAACTCGCGGTCCGGGTGAAACAGAAATTGAAACCGATAGGCGTATTGTTAAAGATAAAATTGCGCTCTTACGTAAACGGTTAGCCGAAATAGATAAACAATCATTTACACAAAGAAAAGAGCGTGGCGAGTTTATTCGTGTGGCTTTGGTTGGTTATACCAATGTTGGCAAATCAACATTAATGAATGTGTTGAGTAAAAGTGAAGTATTTGCAGAAAACAAATTATTTGCCACGCTTGATACAACTACTAGAAAAGTTGTTTTTGAACAAACACCATTTTTGTTAAGTGATACTGTAGGATTTATAAGAAAGTTGCCCCATCATTTGGTTGAGAGTTTTAAGAGCACATTGGATGAAGTGAGAGAAGCTGATATATTAATGCATGTTGTTGATATTTCTCATCCACAATATGAAGAACAATTAACTGTTGTAAACAAAACACTTGCTGAATTGGGTTCTGCCGAAAAACCAACTATAACGATATTTAATAAAATGGATCGTTTTGAAGAAGTCACATTTGACGAGTGGCTGGAAGAAGATGTGAAGCAGGAAATTTTGAGAGAGTTGAAAGAAAGATGGCAGGAAGAAACAAAAGGGAATTGTGTATTTGTATCTGCAACTGAAAGAAGAAATCTGGATGGATTACGACAAACAATTTTGAATAAGGTGAGAGAGATGTATCAGATAAGGTATCCGTATAAGGCGGAGTATTTCTATTAAGGTTCAAAAGGTTTCAAAGGTTCAATGAGTTTAATAAGTTATTTCTAAAAGCGTTGGTTGAATGGTTTAAATTGTGCTTTATAATCAAAAATTTAGTTCTAGAATATTAAAGATTATTTTGTACATACCTTTTTAACGTTTTAAACCTCTTGAACTTTTTAAACACTTCCCTATGGTTTGGTATAAAATCGCCGAAAGTGCTGCAGAATTATTTCATCAAGATGGTGAGTTGAAAGAAGTGGAGGCAGGAGGAAAAGATATTTGTATTACGAGGTTGAAGGGAAAGTTGCATGCCTGTGCGTATCAGTGTCCTCATGCGGGTGCGAGGATGTCATTTGGATATGTAGATGCGATTGGAAATATAGTTTGTCCGTTGCATCGGTATAAATTCAGTTTGGAAAACGGCAGAAATGTAAGCGGAGAGGGTTATTTTTTAAAGATTTATAAGATTGAAGAGCGCGAAGACGGTGTGTTTATAGGTATTGAAGAAAAAAAAGGCCTATTTGGATAATATTATTTGAAAATTGATTTGTTTAAAAACTGAAAATCAGTATTTTTGCGTCCCTAATCTTTTAGGAAACAAATTCCTCCTTAGCTCAGTTGGTTAGAGCATCTGACTGTTAATCAGAGGGTCGCCCGTTCAAGTCGGGCAGGGGGAGCAGAAAAAAAGCGGTTTTTTACCGCTTTTTTCTCGAGGGAATGTTGTCTGAACAGACAACCTTTGTTTAATGAAAAGAAGCATTCAGTTTTATGGTCCCAGGATTCTGGACTTTTTAAATACGCTCGACCAGCATACCATTGAAAAAATAGAGTGGACGATTGCATTAATTAAAAACCATGATAGGATCCCTAATAATTATTTCAAACACCTAACGGGTACAAATGGACTTTACGAAATTCGCTGTGAGTGGTTAGGAAACGCAATCCGATTGTTTTGTTTTTTTGATGAAGGAAAAATGATCATCATTGTACATGGATTCAAAAAAAAAACGCAGAAAACTCCTTTAAAAGAAATACATCAAGCCTTGAAAATCAAAAACGAATATTATGAAGAAAAAAAATCAAAATGAACTCATCAATTTTGATGATTATATAGATAACAAATATGGCAAATCAGGAGCGCCCAAAAGAGAAAAATGGGAAGCAGGATTTGAAGCGTTTAAAATTGGAGTAATCTTGGAGGAGGCACGTTTAAAAATCGGTATGACCCAAGAGGAACTAGCAGCTAAATGCGGCACGAATAAGTCCTATATTTCAAGAATTGAAAACGATGCCTCAGATATCAAACTATCAACCTTGATTAAAATTATCCGAGAGGGTTTGGGTGGCGAGTTGAAACTGGTGTTGCCGTAGACAAGATTATTATTAAAAAATGCAATGTGGATCTTCTGTGATTACTTATTCTGTAATTCACTGCAAAGTTTGATCCATAGACTATCATTCTTCATTTCACTTTTGTAAATTCTAAACCTTGCTCTTATATAGTTGTAATCCCATTCATGTTGAATTGTTCTTACGTTCAATAATTTTTTCATTAAGCGGTTTATTTCCAATTCTGGAACATTTAGTTTTTTTAAGCCTTTAACAATGGCTTCTTTTCTTTCATCAGGATCCATGCCTGCTGTTTGCTGAGGCATCGCTTTGTCTAGGATATCCATATCTGCGGTAGACAACCATCCTTTCTTTTCTAAATAATCAACTTGTTTTGATTTTATATCACTATTACTGAGATTATTGTTTGAGTTAGATTTACAGCTTAAAAATAAAGTTACTAAAATGATAAAAGAATGTTTTTTCATAAATAATCATTAACGTAAAAAATTCTCAAAATTTTTTCTTAGGTAAATGATTTTATCATTACCAGTAAAACAGAATTATCTGTCGGAAGTAATAAAGACTAGTTAAAGTAATCAAACTGCCTACTTCTTCAGAAGGCATTAAATCAGAACAAACTATAGTGTATTCCCATCGAAAAAGGCGCCAATTGAATCGTCTTGTTATCATCATCAATGTCTCTTTTTTTTCATTCAACAACTCGCAAGATTTAGGGAACCAAAACCGAAACTTCATTTTTAATTTGCTTTTATAATTTGGAATTTCGGTGGCGATATCTATTTCTGTAAGCCAATTCCAATCAGATTTTATATAGATTTCATCATTACACTTAACAGTACAACCTCTTGAAAAGAGTTTTGATTGTAATTCATATGTTTTACCTGCCGCAACTCGTAATGTTACAGCCCTACCACCCCAATTCCAAAAGCTTAATTTGGGATATATCAGCACTCCTTTTTCAATTTTATTATTATATAAAACCAAACAGCGATTATTCAACCACTTAGCCTCGAGTTTTGCCATTGAATTGTTTTATGCTAAAATAATAAAAACACTAAGTTTTTTAAAATTTATCAAGAGTAATTTTTCATCTACAAAAATGAAAATAGTTGCATCTTTCATCATTAAGGGGATCCGCACTGGACAAGCCATTCGCCTTGACGAATGGCTTTTTCTTTGTCCGTCAATGAGTTAGGGTGGCTGCATCTTTTCTTATATTTACTATATGAAAACACTTCTTTTTGTTCTTACCTTTTTACTCAGTGGAAATTTATATTCCCAAAGTACCTTGAGTCGCAAAGAATTTAAGCCCATAGAAGTTTATCATTCTGAAGATTTGATTATAATTCAAATTTCAGAAAATGCATTTTTGCACACCTCATTTAAACAAACAAATGATTTTGGAAAAGTTCCTTGTAACGGAATGATTGTTAGGAATAGTAATGAAGCGGTTGTATTTTATACTCCGACAAACAATAAAAGTGCTGAAGATTTAATAAACTTTATAAAGGAAAAACTTCATTGTAAAATAAATGCGATTGTTCCCACTCACTTTCACGATGATTGCTTAGGGGGCCTAGCCTCATTTCACTCAAATAAAATTCCTTCATTTGCAAATACTACTACTATTGAATTATCGAAAGCAAATAAAATGGTTATACCACAAAACGGATTCAATAATTCTCTTAAATTAAGTGTTGGGAAAACTTATGTTATTGTAAAATATTTTGGTCACGGACATACTAAAGATAATGTTGTAGGGTATTTTCCAAAAGAAAACATATTATTTGGAGGCTGTTTAATAAAAGAACTTCAGGCCACAAAAGGGTATTTGGGAGATGCCAATATTGGAGAATGGTCAACTACTGTTGAGAAAGTGAAACAACATTACCCTAATGCCAAAATTGTTATACCTGGTCACGGAGAAATTGGAGGCAAAGAGCTACTAGATTACACAATTAATTTATTTAAGTCTAAATAGATGCAAGTTTGCTCGAAGTTCAACCTTCTCATATAATGATAATGTCGCAAAAAATTGATGGAAGAAAAGTAAAAATTATAACTACGGTTACACTTTTACTGTGTAGCCTTTTTTATGGATAAGTTAGTTCAATTCCTTAAAAAATACCGGAAAGAAATCATCGTGGGTATACTTGTTTTTCTCTTCTTTATTTTCAGAGAAATAATTAAGTCTTTCTTGTAAAATTTCAGGAAGTTCAATTTATTAGTTTGCGACTAGTCAGAAACTCAATCTTCAAATTATTATTTGTAAACCGATGGCGTTTTGAACAAATTCTTAAACAAAATTGTTGTATACAAAAAAGATATCAATGCAACTCCGTTTCCTCTATTGCATCATTGCAATTACTTTATTCAGTTCTGCTTCTGCTCAATCAAATGGTCGTTTAAGTGGCTCCATCATCAACCGAAACACACAAAAACAAATGTCCGGTCTAACGATTTCGCTTAAACCGGGTAGTTTTTCACTGTTATCTGATTCTATCGGAAACTTTAGGTTCACCAATTTAGTTCCAGGCACCTACTCATTAGAAATCACGGGTGTTGCAATAGAAACTAAAACGCTAAACAATTTGGTGATTACCAGCGGTAATGAACTGAACTTGTTTATTGAAGTAAATAATACTGTAGATCAACTCAGCACGGTAACAGTTAATAGCAAAAAAAATACTGCCAGAGCCGCTAGCTTAGAAAGTCCACTTAGTGTTCAAAGACTTACCACTGAAGAGATAAAAGCCAATCCCGGTGGTAATTTTGATATTAGCAAAGTGATTCAATCGCTACCTGGTGTCGGCGGCGGTGCTGCAGGTGGTAGCTTTCGTAACGATATTATCATTCGTGGTGGCGCACCAAGCGAAAACGTATTTTATCTTGATGGCATAGAAGTGCCTATCATCAATCATTTTAGCACACAAGGTAGTGGTGGCGGTCCTCAAGGCATTCTCAACGTCAGCTTTATCGAAGATGTGAAATTAAGTACGTCTGCATTCGATGCGCGTTATGATAATGCACTTAGTAGTGTATTCCAATTCAAGCAGAAAAATGGAAATCCCAACGAACTGCAGGGTAATTTTCGCCTCAGCGGAACCGAAGTGGCAGCCACTTTCGATGGTCCACTATCTCCCAAAACAACGTTTCTTGCCTCTGCAAGAAGAAGCTATCTCCAGCTTTTGTTTCAAGCTTTAGATTTACCTATTAGACCCAACTACTGGGATTTTCAAACGAAAACGACGACTCGCATCAATAAGAATACAACCTTAACTTTTATTGGCATTGGCGCTATAGAAGAATTTAGTTTTGCCTCACCTAAAACAGCAACACCAGAAAAAAAATACATCATCAATAGCAGTCCCATGGTCAATCAATGGAGCTATACTTTTGGCGCTTCGTTGAAACGTATTACAAAACATGGTTTCTGGAACCTCAGTCTGAGTCGCAATTCGCTCAACAACCAGGCAGATAAATACCTAGACAATAATAATCCAAACAATGCTGATCTCACTTTTAGAATTAGAAGTGTGGAAACCGAAAACAAATTAAGATGGGATGCCACTACCAACTTTGATAAAATCACGATAAGCTATGGTATCGTTTCTCAATACGTATCATTTACCAACGATTTGTTCCAAATTTTCCGTGCTCCTGGAACAGATAGCTTAGGAAATAATATTCCGGCAATCACCATAAACAACAAAACCGATTTGAACTTTGTAAGATATGGTGGTTTCATTCAAGCGGGTAGCAGGTTTTTGAATAACAGATTGTCTTTGAGTGCAGGCATACGCATTGATGGAAATTCACTGAAGAACAGCGAATCCAATCCATTTAAACAATGGAGTCCTAGGATCAGTAGCAGTTACGCCATCACTTCAAAAATCAAATGGAATGCGAGTGTAGGAATTTATCAGCGTTTACCAAGCTATACCCAATTGGCATTCACTAATCCTACTAATGGAAACCTAAATCCAGGTAAATACATCCAATGCACACATTATGTAACAGGATTGGAATATCTGCCAAAGAGCACGACTCGCTTCACTCTCGAAGGCTTTTACAAATCTTATAGAAACTATCCTGTAAGCATACCCGATGGCATAAGTCTGGCAAACAAAGGCACTGAATTCGGAGCGATAGGAAACGAGCCCATTGAACAAACAGGAACAGGCCGTGCTTATGGAGTGGAATTTTTCGCACAGCAAAAACTGACGAAAAAGCTATTCGGTGTTTTCAGCTATACTTTATACAGGAGCGAGTTCACCGGAAAAAACAAGATACTCGCACCAGCTAGTTGGGACAACAGAAATCTGATTAGCCTTACCGCAGGATACAAGTTTGGGAAAAACTGGGAGCTAGGAATCAAATTTAGATATCAGGGTGCTGCACCATTTACGCCTTATGATGAAGTCGCAAGCCGAACCAATTATCTCACCCTTGGAACCGGAATATTCGATTACACCCGACTCAATACTGAAAGATTGCCGGCTTTTCATTCGGGCGATTTGCGTGTTGACAAAAAATGGAATTTCAAAAAAATCACTTTTGATTTATTCCTAGATGTTCAAAATTTCTATGGTTCAAAATCTATTGGAGTGGATTCGTATACCTTTAAGAGAACAGCCGACAACAATGCTTTTGAAACTACAGACAGTCAGCCTATACAATCAAACGGAAGCAACGCAATACCT
>CALCNY010000201.1 GCA_937897585.1 uncultured Chitinophagaceae bacterium
GGCTGTCTACATCAAAACTTACATAAATATCGGTACAGTCGCTTAAATACCGGATTACCTTACGGCAAACATTTTCGGTGCCAATACGGCGCAGTTCGGCCGTGGTTATAACTTTAATACCATGTGTTTCTATTAAATGTTTTTCTTCTTTTTCAAAATCACGAAGCGAAATAAACACGATGTCTTCGGGTAATACTTTTTGAGAAATCTTGCCGATAGATTTCAATTGATTCCAGTATTTTTTTGTGACATCATCGATATCATGAACCTTCGATTCTAAATTGTCTTCTGCAATAGCTGTAGCTAGCGGCATTCCATGCATATTACCAGATGGGGTAGTGTAAGGTGTGTGTAAATCCGCGTGAGCATCAATCCAGATAACACCCAACTTGCTTTTGGGTTTCGCTATTTTAATTCCGGCAATAGTACCGCCTGCATTACTATGATCACCACTTAATACAACAGGAAAAAAATTATGTTTGATACTGTCACTTACGGCTTTGCTTATTCTTTCATACATATTAAATACGCCATGAATTCTTTTAGCATATGGCGATTGTATGGGTTCGAATAGCAACTTATTTTCTGTCTCTACTTTTTCTGATGGAAAATGCACAAAGAAATTACTCATGAAATCCAATCCTGCAATTTTGATAGCATCTATACCCAAACTTGCACCTCTGGTTCCAGCTCCAATTTCAGATGGGACTTCTATAATTTTAATATTGTTCATAATTACTTTTTTATGTAGCGTTACAAATTTAGGTCTTTATTGTTAGCGGGTTAATGCCATTGATCGTTCCAAATGAATCTTTTATTGAAAACCTTACAAATAAATCCTCGCTATACCAGTTTTCTGTTCTTGTTTTTTTTACTACTTCACTATGTTCTTTCATGCTGTATGCAAAGGTTTTCATGTCTTCAACAGATTCCCAAATACTGAAAGTAGCTTGTTTTATCCAAGGCACTTCGCCAATGCCAACAGAAAAAATAAAACCTTTGGCATCAGCCATTTGACTGGCAACTGGAGCGACATGTTTCCAGAAAAACTTCATTTTATTTAATCTGATTGTAGCACGAGTTAATGTTGCCACGCGGCCATTGTATTCAATTCTACCATCCAGTTTACCAAATGGCTCTTGTTTATCCCATTTGCCATGCCCGGCTATAGGTTCAAGTAAGATAGTAAATGATTCTTTGGCAAACAAATGAATCCACTTTGAAATGAAATTTCCCAAAACAGAAAGATTGTTGTTTTCAACAAATTGTTCATTGTGAACTAACATGATCGCCCATTGATTAAGATCCGGAATTTTATCAAAAGTGCCATTTTTACCACAACCCATTAATTTATAGAAACTGTATTTTTTACTCAACCATAATGGTAGTCTGAAGATCGCCATAGATAGAAAAGCCAGAGGAATGGCGATGTTTCGGTATCTGATGATGGTGAGTGTAGTTGTATTTTTCAAATTAAAAAGTCAAAATTTAAAATTCAAAAATTATCAAGAGTAATTATAGATAATAAAAGAGGCTGCTTCATTATTTGAAACAGCCTCAAAAATATCAGTTATTAATCTAAATTAAAACTGTTCTAATTTAGAAAAGAAGAAATCGCCTTCAATAGCAGCATTTTCATCGCTATCACTTCCGTGGATGGCATTTTCACCGATTGAAGCAGCAAATCTTTTGCGGATAGTACCTTCTTCTGCATTGGCTGGGTTAGTAGCTCCAATCAATTTACGGAATTCTTCTACTGCATTATCTTTTTCAAGAATAGCTGCGGTAATTGGGCCACGGCTCATGAACTCTACCAGTTCACCAAAAAATGGTCTTTCTTTATGTACCGCATAAAATTCACCTGCTTTAGCACTGCTAAGGTGTAACATTTTCATAGCTACAATGCGAAAACCTGCATTATTAATCATCTCAAGAATAGCTCCTGTATTGCCTTTTTCAGTAGCATCAGGCTTAATCATTGTAAAGGTTCTGTTAGTCATTTTGTATATTTTTGGGCGCAAAGATAATAGGTTAACATCTATTTACAGAATGGAATTTGCCCATTCAACGATAAAACTTACATTTGCGCCTCATTTATGGATGTAGTCAACAATATATTTCCCGAACTTTCTAGTCCTAAAAAAGTGGTCATTACCATGCATCAAAAACCTGATGGTGACGCGATGGGCTCTACACTTGGATTGTATCATTTTCTTTTACCTTTCGGACATGATGTTACTGTAATTTCTCCAACAAACTGGGCTAGCTTTTTAGATTGGATGCCTGCTAGCAAAACAGTTTTGGATTATGAGAAAGAAACAAAAAAATCTGATGACATCATCAATGATGCAGATTGGATTTTCTGTTTGGATTTCAACACCATGAGCCGCACAAAAAAAATGGAAGAAGTGCTGTTGAAATCAAACGCAAAAAAAATATTGATTGATCATCACCAACAACCTCAGACTGAAGTTTTCAATTATGGCATTAGTGATACTTCAAAAAGCTCAACTGCTGAAATGGTGTACGATTTTATAAATGCTTCTGGTCATAATGATAAAATCAATGACGAAATCGCTCAATGCCTTTACGCAGGTGTCATGACAGATACTGGTTCATTCAGATTTCCATCTACATCAGCTTCGGTTCATCTGATGGTTGCTGACTTGATATCAAAAGGTTTGAAACATAGTGTGATCCATGAAAATCTATTTGATAATTTTTCTGAAAATAGGCTTCGATTTATTGGCAACACTTTGTTGAATCGCATGCAGATTTTTTATGAATACAACACTGCATTAATTTCAATTACTCAACAAGATTTGATTAAATACGATATCAAAACCGGAGATACTGAAGGTTTGGTTAATTATCCATTGAGTATTGAAGGAATAAGATTAGCTGCTATTATTATAGACAGGGGAGAAGAAAGAAAATGTTCTTTTAGAAGTAAGGGTAGCTTTGATGCAAATACATTTGCCAGGAAATATTTCAATGGTGGTGGACATTACAATGCAGCCGGCGGGCATAGTAAAGAGTCATTGGAAACAGCAGTTTCAGACTTTATCAAAGCCATGCACGAAAACAAAAATGAACTAAGTACTTATCAATTTTAAAAATAAAAAAACAATGCGTAAGATTTCTCTATTTACATTGGCAGTGATTCTACTTGCTGCCTGTCAACAAAATTTCAAAAAAGGTGATAAAGGCCTTGAATACAAAATCATCTCAAATGGTAACGGTCCAAAAATCAAAGTTGGTCAGTTCATGCAATTACAAATTGCTCAATACATTAATAATGGCAAATCTGATTCATTATTAAATGACAGTAGAACTGCCGGCTCACCAATCATTGAACCATTTGATTCAACCTCAGTACCACCTGAATATTTCAAAATCCTTTCTCAAGTAAAGAAAAATGATAGTTTGGTAATCAGACTTATCGTAGATAGTATGTTTGCACAAAACCCTGGCTCAATGCCTCCTTTCATTAAAAAAGGATATCATTTTATCACAACAGTGAAAGTGGTAAATATTTTCAATACACGTGATCAAGCAGACAGTGCAAATGTTGCTGAAATGAAAATAAAACAAGTAAAAGATTCTATTGAGAGTATTAAAATACTTGCACAAGACGATAAAACATTACAAGATTTTTTCAAAAAGAAAAATATCAAAGCTACAAAAACACCACTAGGTGCTTATGTTGAAATGGTTCAACCAGGTACAGGTGCTATAATTGATACTTCTGTAGTCGTAAAAGTAAATTACACTGGTCGTACTATGGATGGCAAAATGTTTGATAGCAATACCGATTCTTCAAAAGGACATGTAGAACCTTTAATTGTAAATTTGACAAACGATATGTCACTAGGCACTTCTGTTATCAAAGGATGGACTGACGGTTTGAAAACTATTAACAAAGGCACGAAAGCTAAATTCTATATTCCTTCACCACTTGCTTATGGCAAACAAAAAATTGGAGAAGATATTGATGCCAACTCAATTCTTGTATTCGATATTGAAGTGTTGGATGTATTAAATAAAGAACAAGCTAGAGCTGAAGTTGAAGCCAAAAAAATGGAGAGAAAATTAAAACAACAGCGTTATATGGATAGCATTAAAAAAGCAATGCCTGATACAAGCAAGAGAATAAAATAATTAAAAAAAAAAATTCAAAAAAAAAAGCCGTTCTTTAGAGAGCGGCTTTTTTATATGCATTAAAAATGGTGATGGCTTCAACCGCTTCTTTTACATCATGAACACGAAGAATTTTAGCACCGTTCATTAATGCCATTGTGTTGGCAACAGTCGTTCCATTTAGGACTTCGCTTGGAGAAACACCAAGTGTTTTATAAATCATTCCTTTTCTTGAAACACCAGCCAATATTGGACAATCCAGCATATTCAGTAAAGCTAAATCCCTTAAAAGTTGATAATTGTGTTCATTAGTTTTTCCAAATCCAAATCCGGGATCTAAAATGATGTCTTTAATTCCTGCTTGAATACAATCTTGTTTTTTTGAAATAAAATATTCGATTACTTCTTTAACGACATCTTTATAACATGGATTTTGCTGCATGGTTTCAGGTGTTCCTTGCATGTGCATGGCTATATAAGGAACATTCAATTTCCCAACAGTTGAAATCATATTATTATCGAGCTCACCTGCGCTGATATCATTAACAATAGAAACACCAGATTGAACCGCCACACCCGCTACTTCACTGTAATAAGTATCAATGGATAGAATTACTTCAGGAAAATGCTGGTGTAAAGTTTCAATTACAGGTACTACTCTTTTGATTTCTTCTTCAGCAGCAATTCTTGTGCTTCCTGGACGAGTACTTTGACCTCCAATGTCTAATATCTTTGCTCCCTGAGTAATCATGTTTCTTGCCAGACCAAGAATATCTTCATGAGTATAATCAAGATATCCTTTGAAAAATGAATCAGGAGTGATATTTAGAATAGA
>CALCNY010000202.1 GCA_937897585.1 uncultured Chitinophagaceae bacterium
CTGAAAAATGTTTTGTATAAAATCCAGACTCAGTTTTTGTTGAATATTTTTTTACAATTTTCCCATTAATGTCAATAATCTCTATCATCAATGATTGTTGAAATGAAGAGTTTGTTTTTAAATCAAGATTAAAATTTCCATCATTTGGATTTGGATATACATTGAGCTCCAATTCTGACTGACTTGCTTTAGCAAATGGAATAATAACAGTTCCAACAGGGCAACCAGTGTGTGTAAGCGCCTGTGATTTTGCAGTTCCTTGAATGCCACAAGGTGTTTGTCCTTTGCAGGTTACACTACCACCGGTGTATCCAGTGTTGAATTGTAAGGTTATTGATGAACTATCTGTAGCAGCAGAAACAATTGAAGTATTATTAGGTTTTGTCCACCTGTAAACTGAAGCAGCAACTTGCGTTGTAGTTGGAGCTGCAACTACCACGGTATATGTAATTTGATTTCCTATACATGCATTATAACTTCCTGTACTTGATGTAATGCTTGTTGGGGTTGGTGGCAACAAAGTAGCGTTAAGTGCAACCGTTTTGGCAGCACTCTCACTGCAAGGTGTAACCGCAGTTACAGACAAAGTATCTTTAGTAATTCCTGTAAGGAAAGTTACGATTACAGCAGTATCATTTACTCCTAAAGCGTTAATATGAGTAATCGTTGCTTTGGTTCCAACTTTCAACAACCAATTATAAGAAGTCGCATAAGTTACTTTTTTGATGCGGTAAGTTTCAGATGACAAGCCACAAATATTAGTAACAGCCACAATTGAAGTTGGCGTAAATTCTTTTTGAACAGCAGCAGGAGCAGCAGCAACACGTTTATAAACCGTCAATGTTTTTGCAACGCTATTTCCACAGTTGCTTATAGACTGAACTGAAATATTTCCAGAAACAAATGAAGATGCAAAAACAACATTCACGCTTGTCGTTCCTTGTCCAGAAATTAAAGTAGCACCTGTTGGAACTGCCCATAAATAGGAAGCAGCATTATTTACAGCTGCTATTGAATAATTAACATTAACACTTTGAGATGCACTTCCAATTGAAGCGCAAACATCTGCCAAACCTGTTATTAATGCCGGTGTGGCCGGAGCAGTAGCGTTGAGAGTAAGTGATTTTGCGACACTGTTACCGCAACCTGAAACGGCAATCACAGACAATACCAAAGTTGTTGGAGTTGTTGGGAATTTAATTGTGATGCTACTTGAATCGACTGCGTTTACGCTTATCAGTTGGGCTCCAGTTGGCAATGTCCATCTATAGGCTATCACTGCCGATGCATTGGTTGCAGGAGGTGTAGCTACATATGTAATGTTTGAGCCCCCAACATAAGGACAAATATAGGTAACTGCTGCGCTGCCGCCTATACCGGTAATGGCAGCAGGTACACCAGGAATGGTTTTGGTTACCGACATTACTCTGGTGATAGTCGTACCATCACAACCTTTAACTACAACCGTTATGGTTCCTGTGGTAAACGTAGATACATATTTTATTTTCATTGAACTTCCGCTTGCATTCAAACTCATCCCCATAGTTGTTGGGCTTGAAACAGACCATGCATATGATACGGCATCAACAGCAGTGATTGAATACAAGGCACTATCTCCTGCCCCCATATTACCGCAGGCATTCGCATTTCCTGTAATGGCAGATCCAACTGAGAAATTACATGAAGATGCAATGACGGATATTGATGTGCTAGCAGTATTACTGCAGCCAGTTGCAGGATCCGTGTAAGTGTAAGTAACTGTAAATGTTCCCACACCTGAAACTGCAGGATTGAATGTATTAGCCGACACTCCAGTTCCGCTGAATGTACCACCTGTTGGTGTACCGCTTAATGCAATTGGATTACTCGTTACACTAAGTGCAGGATAGGTTCCTGCATTTACTGTAGGAATCTGATTGACCGTAAAATTTAGGATGGCCAAAGAATCACAACCAATGGCGTTTGTTGTGGTATAACTGTATGTACCAGCAGCCTGATAATTGGTACCATTCCACAAATAAGGCAATTGATTTGAGCAACGGGTAACGTTGGTAGTACTTGATGATGTTTGTTTCACTGTAAAGATCAAAACAGCAATTGAATCACAACCTGCTGAGTTTACAGTCGTAAAACTGTATGTACCTGAAGTTTGATAATTGGTGCCGTTCCATAAATAAGGCAACTGATTTGAGCAACGAGTAACACTGGTTGAACTACTAGTTGTTTGTTTCACTGTCAGATTCAATAAAGCAATTGAATCACAACCTGCTGCATTGACAGTGGTATAACTGTATGTGCCGGCAGTCTGATAATTAGTACCATTCCACAAATAAGGCAATTGGTTCGAGCAACGACTAATACTGGTTGTACTAGTAGTTGTTTGTTTTATTGTTAGATTTAATAAAGCAACTGAATCGCAACCTGCAGCATTTGTAGTGGTATAACTATAAGTGCCAGATGCCTGATAATTGGAACCATTCCATAAATATGGCAACTGATTTGAACAACGACTAACGTTAGTTGTGCTTGTTGATGTTGATTTAACTGTTAAGTTCAAAATGGCAACAGAGTCGCAACCCGCTGCATTTGTAGTTGTAAAACTATATATACCTGCATTTTGATAATTTGTGCCGTTCCATAAATATGGCAACTGGTTCGAACAACGGCTGACGTTAGTTGTGCTGGTTGTCTTTACTTTAATAACGATGTTGGAATCATTAATGGTTCCATAAGTTACAGGATTATTAGACACCACTCTGATTCTGTAAAGCGAACCAGCAATACTATTAGAAGGGATTAGCGCATTAATTGTACCGCCAGCAACTGAGGCCAACGTTCCAATGCTTATCGGGTTAGAGAAATTCCCATATGCGTCACTAAGTTGAGCAGTAAATACATTACCGGTGTTAAACGATTTACATCCGGTTGTAAAATTTAATGATATGTTACGTCCAGCACAAATAGAGCTAGAGACAGAACCTGTTTTGATAGAATTTCCTGTAGGAGTATATTCTCTTACATCAATATAGTCCGTACCACCTCCAATGTATCCTTTATCGGCTATAGATACTCCAAAAGCACCAGATCTGAAAAGTCCTGAATAGTTTGATTTCTGAGACCATGAATTGTTTGATGGTGAATATTCCCAAAAATCTTGAAGAACGTTACCGCTCGAAGGATCAACACCAGTTCCAACATAGCCATTACCTCCTATGGCAAAACCTACAGCAGCAGCTCTGGGTGAACCACCGAATCCAGCGATTGAATTCCAGTTACCTTGCGAGAACTTCCAAAAATCGCTTGCTCCTCCGTTAGCAGTAGAGCCCAAACCAACATATGCCGTATCATTAATTGTAAAAGAAGAAGCATTAATTCTTGCATCACCGGGGAAATTTGAAATAGTGCTCCAAGAATTATTAACCGGATCAAATTGCCAATAATCATTGAGAAATCCTCCGAATTCATCTTGCCCCATTCCAATAAAACCTTTATTTTTTAATGAGAAAGATGTTGCATGAAGTCTCAAAGAACCTGTAAAATCTGCTTTTCTTGTCCATTGATTTATTGCTGGATCGTATTCCCAGAAATCAGGATAAAAAGCACCATAGCCATCTTCCTCTGATCCAGTCCCAAAATATCCCTTATTACCTATTGAAAAGCCACAAGCACCAACTCGTGCAATGCCTGGAAAATCAGCTTTCCTGGACCAAGTACTTGTTGCTGGATTATATTCCCAAAGCTGGTTTACAACCGAAGTTCCATTATTGAATTTGGGCATTACAATGTAAGATTTGTTGAGCAAACCGAATGATGCATCAAAATTGCCACTGAAAGTTGTATTAAGCGACTTTTGTGACCAACTGTTTGTTGCCGGAGTAAATTCCCATAAATCAGAATAGCCACCACCACCATAATAGGCTTTACCATTATACTGAAAGCCAAATAAATCACCTCTTCCAATTGATGGCATTAAGGCTTTTTGAGCCCAAGTATTGGTTGATGGCGAAAACTCCCACATATCTGTCAATGGACTAATCCCATCATATCCAAAGGACAAATAACCTTTACCATTAATTGAAATGCCGGAAACTCCTGATCTCGCTGTACCAGGGAAACTAGCTTTAGCAATCCAAGTGTTAGTAGCAGGTGAATATTCATAAAAATCATTGTAGCTTGTTGATATAAAGTTTATTGTGTCATATGAGTAACCTGTTCCATAATAACCTTTATTCTCAATTGCAAAACCCGCCGCACTGGTCCTTGCCGGACCAGGGATATTTGCTTTTTGCAACCAGCTGTTCGCAGCGGGATTATATTCCCAGAAATCATTGGTATATGCATCATTTCCGGAATTGCCTCCGCCAACATATCCCTTATTCCCAATAGTAAAACCAACAGCATCAGTTCTTAAACCACCCGGGAAATCAGCTATTCGGGTCCACGTATCTGTTGATGCGTTATATTCCCAGAAATCATTGTAGTTGGTTCCCACACTATTACCAAGCCCAACATAACCTTTTTCTCCAATTGAAAATGCTGTAGCTCCCCATCTTCCATAACCTGGAAAATCTGCACGTTTTGACCAAGTGTTATTGAACGTATTGTATTCCCAAAAATCTTTTCCATCACCATCCGCCAAAGAAATTGAAGCACTCAAACCGGTTCCAACAAAGCACCTACTTCCGATGGTAAACGCAACGCCATCGAATCTTTCATTTGGGTTAGTTGTTGAGCTTTGTCCAATATTATTCAAACGTTTCCATGAATCAGCAGTTGTATTTTCTGTATTTACGGCAAGCTTGTTGCTCCAAACTGTTGTTGACAAAGGACATGCGGCATTGCTTGTCATTAGGCATACCACCGTATCGTTCAGATTCCAGGAAGCATTCGTGTAAACATTGCTGTTCGTACCTACCGTCACATTATTTTTTTTCCAGGAATAGATTGGCGATGTGCCACCATTACTTCCTGTTGCAGTGAAAGTCAGAGATGCATTGTTACAAATGTTATTGATTCCTGCAGAAGCCGAAATATTCAGAGATGTATTTAATGTCGTACTGATAGTTATATAACCATTCGTATTTACCGAACCGGTAACATTTGGATTGGACGATATCACTCTGATTTTATAATGAATACCGGGAATAACATCGTATGGTACGTTTGCAGAAATAGATCCATCTCCAATTGACGATATACTTCCTATAGTTGTAGGAGAAGTAAATGATCCAGACGAATCACTTAGTTGGGCTGTAAAAACATTCCCTGAAGCAAAAGCAGCACATCCAATTGTAAAAGGAATACTTATAGCCGAACCCGGACACAATGAAGCCGCAACTGTTCCTGTTGAAATGGTACAAGCGATTGAAGTTGTCCATAATCCCCTGCCATGTGTTGCAGCAACAATAGTACCATCTACAGTTCTGTATTTGATCATATCAGTTCTGACAGCTGGGAATGTTGGATTTGAATACCAAACTGTTGATGTTCCATTAATGAGATCAGTGTAATAAACGCCCATTTCTGTAGCAATGAAAGCACGTGAATTGTCGCCAGGATAGAACATACACCAACGTACCGGCATGTCAGGCAGATTACCATCAATGACCGTCCAAGAAGTTCCACCATTTGAAGATACCAGAATATTATTCACCCCATAATTTGAAGCCACTGCCATTAAATATTGGTCTGATGTTCCGACATTGATACAGGAAACGGTGCTATTGACAATCATGCTGGATGGTGTGATACTGACACCTGCAGAAGCCGAAACTGCTGTATTGGCATTGTCGAGATACATCACATTTCCGGCAGCAGTTCCAAAATACACCCTATTTGCTGTATAAGGGGATACACATACTGCTGTAACTTTTGAGTTGTTTAAAGTTGTAATACCAGTAAGAATTGTCGCGCCGGATGGAAATCCTGTTGTCAGGTAATAGTCACCCGCTGCAGTCGTTTGAGCTGTTGTCCATCTAAAAATTTCTCCTGCATCTGCTCCAGCGTAAACAATCTTGGCGCTATTATCATAATCAAAAGAATTGACAAATCCTCCGAAATTAGAACTGGTTGTTGCAGTGCCTTTATAAAAATTAATACTTGTCCATGTTGATCCTGTGTTTGTAGTTCTCCTGTAAGTATTATAAACGTATGAGCCGAATTGGTATTGAGGCTGATTCTGATCAATGGTAACAAAACATCCATCGCCTCCTGTCACTTCGGTGGAACCGGTTAATCCTGCTCCGTTCAAAAGATGTGTTCCATTATCCTGAGCACCAGCCAGTAAATAATTAGGATAAGTTGACGCAGTTGGATGAATCGCACAGGAATAAAATTGCTTAATTCTTAATCCAGCATTTCTGTCTCTAATAGTTGTACCGCCATCAGCTGAATAATGAATACCTCCATCGCAACCCCAAAGTAATTTGGCGCCACCATCATACCATAAAACTTTATGAATATCGGCATGAACATATTGACCAGTTGTGCCTACCCAGTTTGATATTTTTGTCCAGGTAGCACCTCCATCAGTTGTCTTATATGAATCGAGACCGCCAATGATCACCTGATTTGTATTTGCAGGATTAATAGCTACTGAAAGCGCATACCAGCCTTGGCCATTAGCCCATCCCGAGGTTGGTTGAGCGGTTGTAGCTGCCCAATTGACTCCTCCATCTGTTGACTTATATATAGTTGGCACCTGATAGGTCGCATCAGCAGGTAATGCATAAAGTACATTTCCTTTTACAGCAATTTCTGCCCTTTGTGTATAACTTGGAAATGCAGTCACAGGTGATGTCCATGTAGCAGTTGTAACTGTAGCAGGTATGTCTGTATATCTGTATGCTTGCGTTGTAAATATTCCGGCAACAACATGCAATCGACCAGAAGCTGATGTTGAAGAAATTTCAAGGTCACAAATGTTTGTACTCAATCCCGTTGGTGTTATTGTTGTCCAAGTACTTCCTCCATTGGAAGAACGCAACAAGCCACTTCCCTTGGTCGCCAGATAAACATTTCCTAAATAATCACAAAGAATTCTCGAACAATATCCATAATTAGTAGTGCTGGATAATTGTGTCCAGGTGACACCATGATCAGTACTTTTATATACTCCATTTCCTTTTACATTGTCATTGTTGTAATATGCCTCTCCTGTACAAAAATACATGTTGTTGTTGTTGGAAGGATCCTGACAGATGTCCGAGACAGCCAGATTACTCAAATAATCATTCACCATGACCCAATTAGCCGGTGATGCAGTGATATCTGTTGTTTTCCACAAACCGCCATCAACACCTCCAATCCATACAGTTTTATGTGTAGCATCTGCAGAATCGACCAAAATGGCCCTTATTCTGCCTGATGTAACGCCACCATTGGGTCTTGTATTTCCGTTACTTGCACCTACTACATCAGTATTAGGTCCTCTTTCAGTCCATGTGGTTGATAAAATAGATGATGCAGCGGAAAGTCTTCCCGACAACACATCTGCTCTAGATTGTTTTGTAAACTGTATGGCTTCCAGTAATTTTTCTCTGGGTACTTTTCCGGTTGAAGGATCTTTGGTTCTGTTGAATTCAAATTCAGCAGCCTTGTCTGGGCCGTCATATTCATCATGTTCCTCTCCTTCCTCTTGTCTTTCACGTTCGCTCTTGCGGGCCTCTCTTTTTTCTTTGTTAAACAAAAAATTAAACTGTCCATGTTTTTCTTTTTTATTAGATTGTGCAACTACGTGAAAACCTAAACAAAAAAGAAAAACAAACAAAAAAGTTGATTTAAAATTTGATTTCATAACCAAAATTTACATTTGATAAAATAAAAGTTATTTTCAATTGGTATGCGAATAAAATAATAGTAACGAAAATAAAATATTTAAATAAAATTTTAATACTTCAGTAAAAAAAATATTTAATTAAAAAAAAAGCCCCGAATTACGGGGCCAATTATTTATTAGTTCTATTTTACCATTTATCCACTTCTTCTGTACTGCCATTATCCATTGATGATGTATCAACAGATGTCTCTTCAACAATCGGAGCAGATGATGTTTCAGAAACAGATTCTTCAGATTGTACAGGAGCTTCGTCACCTTCGTAAGGTGTATCGTGATTAAACGCATCAAAATCGAAATCAGGCATTAAATCTGTTTTCACATGATCTATAGTTTCATTTAATCCTTTTAAAAATTTATTGAAATCTTCTTTGTATAAAAAAATCTTGTGACGGTCGTATCCATCAGAATCAAATCTTTTACGGCTTTCAGTAATCGTTACATAAAAATCACTACCACGAGTTTCTCTTACATCAAAAAAGTAAGTTCTTCTCTTTCCAGCTTTTACACGAACGCTGTAAACGCTATCCATTTTTTTGTCGTTGTTTTCGTACCCCACTTTATTGGTTTTTATTGATTATTAAAATTCACTCTTAAAAGAGCATGACAAAGATAAATTTGTTTTTGATATGACAAAATATTTGAGAAAAAATGAATGAGATGTATTTTAGGCCTCATTTCCTTCATTTTCAGACATTTGTTGTTTTTTATACATTTCCGCATACAACCCATTTTTCAAAAAAAGTTCTTGATGGGTTCCTGATTCAACAATTTTACCATGGTCCATAACTATTATTTTGTCGAATTTGAACAAGGAAAAAATACGATGGGTAATGATAATAGCCGTTTTTTCAGCTAATGCGTCGTTCAGATTTTCTAAAATTTGCTTTTCTGTACGGGCATCAACTGCACTTAGGCAATCGTCAAAAATAACAATCTCAGGTTTTTTAATCAATGCCCTTGCAATGGAAATTCGTTGTTTTTGTCCACCCGACAATGTAATACCACGCTCCCCTACTATAGTTTGAAATCCATTTTCGAATTTCATGATTTCATTAAATATACCTGCGGCTTTGGCTGCGTTTTCTACTTCAATAAACGATGCGTCTGGCTTTCCAAATTTTATATTGTTTTCTATCGTATCGCTAAATAAAAAATTATCCTGAGGTACATAGCTAATTTGTGATCTCAGTGATTTCAATCTTATTTGTTGAATATCTGTGTCATCAAATTCAAGACTGCCATTATCTGCATCATACATTCTCAATAATAATTGTGCAATGGTAGTTTTGCCTGAACCTGTTTTTCCTATGATGGCAATTTTCTGGCCTTTTTTTATTTCTAAAGAAAAATCTTGAACCGCATGAATGCCGGTGTTTTTATAAGTAAAATTCAGTTGTTTGAATTTAAGATTCCCTTTTAATGAATAATCTTTTGCATCAGGACCATCTGTAATAGAAGAAGGAGTTTCCAAGAATTCATTGATTCTTTTTTGAGAAGCGGCGGCTCTTTGTGTCATGCTAGCCGTCCACCCTATAGCACTTACAGGAAATGTAAGCATCTGAATGTACAACACAAATTCTGCAATTTTACCAACTGAGGCGCCTTCAACATGATGCACCACATCCAAAGAACCGATAAGAATGGTAATTAATGTACTCATTCCAATCATCAAACCCATTGTGGGAAAATAAATAGAATCAGTTTTTGCCAAACTCAAAGCGCTTTCTCTATATTGTTCACTATTTTTTTTGAAAAAAGAAATCATATCAGCTTCTTGAACAAAAGATTTAATCACTCTAATTCCAGAATAAGATTCTTGTGCATTGGCTGTGAGATTACTGAGTATCTGCTGAATTCTTTCGCTTTTTTTGTTGATGATGGCATTTACATAATAAATGGTAATTGCTAAAAGTGGCAATGGTAATAGTGCATACAATGTCAACCGAACGTCTGATTGCAACATGAAATAAATGCTAAATCCAATCACGGCTGCGAGGTTAATAAAATACATCAATGCAGGTCCGGTGTACATTCTAACGCGACTCACATCTTCAGAAATCCTGTTCATCAAATCGCCGGTTGTATTTTTTTTATAAAATGTAAAATCTAAATTTTGATAATGGTTGTAAATTTCATTTTTCTGATCAAACTCTATATGCCTGCTCATGACGATAATAGTTTGTCTCATCAAAAACATAAAAAAACCGCTGATAATCGCCAGTACAAAAAGTGAAATGCCTGCATACAAAATCTTTTGACCGAAGCTCATACTTGAAAAGAAATGTATAAAATAACTCACTACAAAATTATATTCATGATATCCTGAGGTAGGCTGACTTGTAGATGAATCATTTTTAATAGAGGCAACAACCGTGTTCACAATATATCCGGTAAACTGAGGATATAAAATTCGAAAGTAATTGGTTAGTAGTACAAATAAAATCCCCAATAAAAAAAGCCATTTGTATTTCCGGAAATATTTATTGAGTATGGCGAGATGTGACATGAAGCAAAAATAAACAAATTGACACTACTTAAGGATTAGAATAATTTAAATCGCTCTTTCTCAAATCGCAATTATTTATTTCATTGACCAAACTCATTTCTAATTTATATCAAATGGGCAACATTTATGGAAGTTTAATAAAAATGGCAATTAAATCATTTAAAAAATATACCAAAAAAAGGTTTGAAAATTTGAATCAACTGCTTTCAAAACCAATACCCAAAAACAGTATTGACACCTTTCATCAAATAAGGATTGAAATTAAAAAATTGTATGCAGTAAGCCGATTTCTTGAATACAGTAACATACAATACTTAAATAAGAAAACAAGGTCTAAGCTCGAATTGATATTTTCAGATTCAGGCAAAATTAGAGAAATACAGATGGGAATACAATTCATTAATAAATCATTTCCAGAGATGAAGCCTAATGAATATGTGGGAGTTCTTAAAAAAAGACTAGTAAAATATCAAGCGGATTTTACTAAAAAATTCAGTGAATATTTAGAAATAGACAACAATTCAATCGCAAAAGACATCAAGATTGATGAGTTAATGCTGACAAACTACATTGCCTTACTTCAAAAAAGCAAGCATCAAATTGCGAAAGGGCCTAAAGAGTGTCCTTCAATCATACATAAAATCAGAGTAAATTTAAAAGATGCCGCCTATCTTTCTAAATGGTTGCCCTCAGAAATCCCAAATGAAAAAGACATCAAATTCATTTTGGAATTAGGTGAATGGCATGATCTTGTTTCTTTGAGAAAATTACTTTTAAAAACACTAGTCAAAAAAGAGTTTAATGAAGTAAATACCAACCAATTAATACTGATAATCCAAAAAATAAATCGAAGTATTACCATTAAATTAAACCAGTTAAATCATGTTGACAAAAAGAAAAGAGCATAAAAAAAGGACAACTCAACTAATTGGGTTATCCTTTGATGCGGAGAGTTAGGTACTCACACCGCATATACTATTTTACTGATTATCAATTAGTTGTCGTTGTTC
>CALCNY010000203.1 GCA_937897585.1 uncultured Chitinophagaceae bacterium
TGACGATGACGATGACGATGACGATGATGATGACGATGACGATGACGATGATGTCGATGATGATGACAATAACGATTGTGATTGTTGAAACTTTACATGATAATCAGAATAACAATATGAATTAAAAATAATTGATAAACAATATTTTAATATAGTTTAAATAAAAATAAAAAACATTAAAAAATAATAGAATTCGCCTTTAATTTAAATTAAATGAATGTTTTTAAACTAGGTTTATTTTTTATTTTTAAAAATATCATAATGTGCTGATAAACAATTAAAAGAAAAGAACTGATAAAATTAAAAGTAAATAAATGCTTTTAGTGTAAAAAAATAATCATAAGTAATTGGCATTGGTGTAAATTAAATTCATTTTTATCCATGAAGATTATTCATTATTTCAAAAAAATCTTTTAAAATGCTTTGAATTAAAAAATGAACTTTCTATGTTTGTCTCAGAAACGGCGATGAAATTAAAGGTTGCCGATTTCTCCCTAATTATTCCTCTTCCGCCAGTCTAACCACTCCAATAAGGCAAGCATTCTTGTCAATCCTGTTAAGCCGATTCTATCAAACTTAATCGACAAGAAATGAATAATAATTATACTATTTGCATTATACCTCAATACTTTTCAGAATACAAATTTCTGAGCAATTTTTCTTTTAATCACCCAACCCATGTACATAAAACTAACTTTTCGAATCAGACCGTATTAAGCCAAAACCAGCTAAAAAAGCTATCCAAACAATCAGCAATGAGTAAGGCGTCTTTAATTCCGTTGGAAAGAAACGAATAAATTTCTTTCCGGTGGTAAGCAGCTGCTTTAAACCGGCAGCTGCTCCTTACTTTATTCAACTCAAAAAAATAAACATGATCATACTTATACCTAAAATATTTAAGATGATGAGTGATTTTTTTCGGAAAAAACTCAGCGATATCGAAATCAAAGGATTTTTATATGTACCTAAGCAAAATTTGCACTTAATTCATTTAAATTATACAGACCGTATTTGTTCTTCAAAAAGGTCTTAACTCGTTTTCTTTGGGGGTTACAGAATCTTACGATTCTTTATACAAGCTGCATGTCTATGCGGCTTTTTTTTGTTGATAAATAATTCATCTCAAAGGCTTCAAAACTATATGTCAACTAATCTTTGAGACAATATATATAGTATATTGCACAGCATTTTTTAAATTCAGGAAGATGAGACATTTTAGCTTTCTTTTTATACTTATTTCTTTGTCATTTTCAACAAAAGCACAAAACTTTTCCAACAAAGGAAAAGACTTTTGGGTGGCTTATGGTTATCATGTAAAAATGAATACAACCAACGGCGGTAATGCTCAGGATATGGTATTGTATTTCGCAACCGAACAAGCTACTACCATAACCATTACGATTCCCTCTCTTGGCTACACACAAACATTAACCAGCGGTGCAACACCAACAGTTCTTACTTCTAATCCTATTCCTAAAACAGGAACTCAAGATGCAAGACTTACTGCAGAATCAACAGCTCCTGAAAATAAGGCCATTCACATAGTTGCGGATAAACCTATTGTAGCTTATGCTCACATTTACAACAGTAGCGTTTCAGGGGCTTGCATTTTATTTCCAACAAACACCTTAGGTAAAGAATATTATTCTATCAACTACACACAAATTTCAAATGAGAATTACACCAATGCTTGGTTTTATGTGATTGCTACAGATACCGGAACCACAACAGTAGAGATTACACCTTCAGCAAATACCATCAATCATCCTGCTGGAGTTCCTTTTACTATTACTATGACACAAGGTCAAGTGTTTAATCTTATGGGAGAACTAACCGGTAATAGTGGCGGTGGCGGAGGAGGCGGCGGTGGTGGGGGAGGTTTCGCTTATAATGGGGTAGACTTAACAGGTTCAAAGATTAAAAGTATTGCTTCTGGTACTGGAGCTTGCAAAAGAATTGCAGTTTATTCTGGAAGTGGTAAATTAAGTATTACATGTAGTACGGCTTCCTCTTCATCAGACAATTACATGGTACAGGCTTTCCCTAAAGATGCCTGGGGTAAGAAATTTCTAACTGTACCAACCAAAAGCCTTGATAATAATGTGTTTAGAATTTGTGTATTGGATCCTGCAACAGCTGTTAGTCTAAATGGTGCTCCTATAACTTATCCATTAATAAATAATTTTTATTACGAAGTGCCTGCAACCACATTGCCAATGAAAATTGAGTCTGATTTACCAATTACTGTCGCTCAATACATTGCATCTCAAGGAGCTTGTGGAAATCCAAATTCCAATACCAATCCAGGTGATCCGGAAGTTATTTATCTTAGTCCAGTTGAGCAAAATATATCTAGAGTATTGTGGAATGCTACACCCAATTTTAATATCACCCAGCATTATTACAATGTAGTGATTCCTAACGGAGGAACAGCAATCAGCTCTTTTAAATTGGATGGAGTACTAGTAAGTCCTTCTTTATTTAATGTTCATCCTCAAGATCCTGCTTATTCATATTTAAGTGCACAATTGGCAGGTTCTGGGGTACATTCTATAGAGTCAGATTCTGGATTTAATGCAATCGCTTATGGTTATGGTAGTGCTGAGTCTTATGGCTATAATGCGGGTACTAATATCAAACCATTTGTTCCTATCAGAGCATATAATCCACTTAATATTTCAGGGTCTACTGTTGCTTGTTCAGGAACGAATGCTTATCTCACACTTACTTTCCCTTTCCAACCCACATCTTTGAGTGTTGATTTTCATAATTCGCCTTATCAGACGCCTAATACGAACGTCACCATTAGTGATCCCACAACAATATTTGATTCTATTCACGTAGAAGGTTCTCAACATTATTGGTGTTACCATTTGCCAACATTTTACTATTTCAATGTAAATAATCCTTCTTTAGATTCTAGTTCTTACCAAATTAGCATCAATGGCGGTACCAACTCTGTTGAAGGATGTGGTAATTCATTTGTAGCAGATTATGATTTATATGTGTATAACCCAGCAAAAGTAAAATTCGCTTGGGCAAATAACGGTTGTGTAAATGATCCAGTTTTATTTACAGACATAACCAATTATTCAAGCAATACTTTTTCTTATATATGGAATTGGGATTTTGATGATAACAATACTTCTACTTCTCATAATCCTTCACATTTATTTACTACACCAGGAACTTATAATGTCAATTTCTCCTTAGTAACTAATGTGGGATGTGTAAGTGATACTACAATAAGTGTAACAGTTTATCCTTTGTCTTATGGAACGGTTACGGGAACAACTGCTGTATGTGCAAATTCGACAGCACCTACTATTACATTTAATGCAACTTCTGGTACTTCACCATTTATATTCAATTATACAATAAACGGTAGTGCACAAACGCTGACATCAACAACAAGTACAGCAACTGTTACAGCACCTACATCTACACCCGGAATTTATAATTATACGCTAAACAGTATTCAAGGTGCGGCTTGTTTACAATTACAAAATACAACACCATCAGTTGTTACTGTAAATCCTTTGCCAACAGCAACAATAGCAGGAACAACTGCAGTTTGCCAAAATGCAACTTCTCCAGTAATTACGTTTACTGGTGCTGGGGCAACAGCTCCTTATACTTTTTCTTACAAGATAAATAATGGGGCTACTCAAACTATTATTTCATCAGGAAATATTGCTACTATCAATGCTCCCACAAACATCGTTGGAACATTTACCTACACTTTATTAAATGTAGTTGATGGTTCTTCTACAGCTTGTGCTCAAACACAGACTGGAACTGCGGTTATCACTGTTAATCCATTACCAACGGCTACTATAAGCGGAGCAACTGCATTGTGTTTAAATGCAACAGCTCCCGATATTGAATTTACAGGAGCCAATGGAACCGCACCTTACACATTTACATACAACATAAATGGTGGAACAAATCTTACTGTTACAACAACATCTGGTAATAGCGTTACGGTATCAGCACCAACAACAGTTGCAGGTGTGTATAATTATCAATTAGTAAGTGTTCAGGATGCAAGCAGTACACAATGTATTCAAAATCAAAATGGAGTTACTACGATTACTGTTTACCGTGAGCCTGTAGCAAATTTCAATTATGATCCGCCGGCTTGTCCTGAAAGAACAATTCAGTTTCATGATTTGTCTATTCCATATTCAGGAACTATTGCAGAATGGCATTGGAATTTTGGAGATGGAACTCCTGTTGTAACAACTCAAAATCCAATTCATAATTTTTCATTGCCGGGTACTTATCAAGTGAAGTTGTATATCAAAACAAGTAATGATTGTTTTAGTCCAGAGATTACCATTCCGGTTACTATTAATCCATTACCAGTTGCAGGTTTCATCAATCCTGAAGTTTGCTTGTCTGATACCTATGCACAGTTTACAGATACTAGTTCTGTTTCTGGAGGTACTATTACCAATTGGCTTTGGGATTTCAGTGATCCAACCAGCGGCGCTTTGAATACTTCTACATTACAAAACCCCAGACATAGTTATCATACCATTGGAACGAAGAATGTAAAATTGATTGTTACTACCAATTCAGGTTGTGTCGATACTATTGTACAATCTTTTTTTGTGAATGGAGATATTCCTGTTGCTGGATTTCAAGTGCTAAACCCAACAAGACTTTGTGCCAATGACTCTGTAAGAATAAAAAATACTTCAACTGTAAATGTGGGGTCTGTAGTAAAGGTTCAGATTTATTGGGATGTTATCGGAAATCCAACTGTTTTTGAAAATGACGATTTACCTTATCCCAACAAAATTTACGCTCACCTTTACAATAATTTCCAGAATCCACTTACACAAACTTATAAAATTAGATTCAGGGCTTATTCAGGTGAAACTTGTATCAATGATTTCTTCCAGGATATTACCATCAACGCTGCACCAAAAGTTCAGTTCAATGTAATACCGGATACTTGTCGTTATATAAACGCTTTCCAGATTACTCAGGCTAGTGAAATAGGAGGCGTACCGGGTACATTTGCATTTAGTGGTCCTGGTATTTCAACTGCTGGTGTTTTTAATCCAGCCATCACAGGAGATGGAACGTTTACACTTCATTATGTGTTCACTTCAAATAGAGGTTGTTCGGATTCTGCTGATAAAAACATAAAAATTCTTGTGCCACCAGTTGCGAATTTCGGATATGTATCGCCGCTTTGTGAAGGCCATGCTATCACATTTGCAGATACTTCATTAGCTCCTGTGGGTTCTTTAACCACCTGGACATGGAATTTCAACGACGCAACACCTGTATTAATCAGAACTGTAAATACGAACTTCACGCATACGTTTGCAATTACAGGTGATTATAATGTACAACTTATGGTAACGACCAACAATGGTTGTAAAAGTTTACAAAGAACTAAAGAGATACACATAAATCCTCAGCCAGTAGCCAGCTTCAGATTTACAGATACAGCTTGTTTGCCAAATGCAAGAATTGAATTTAATAACAACTCTTATATCGCTGATGGTACTCAAAATACATTCTCATATTTATGGAATTTTGGAGATGCAGGTTCCGGAGCGTTAAATGCTTCTGTTGCTATGGATCCTTCACATATTTATAATACAACAGGTCCTTACAGTGTAAAACTTAAAGTTACCAGTGGAGCATTTTGTGTAGATGATACGATTATAACTGTAAATACCATTCACCCTCAGCCACACGCTGATTTCAATTTCACCAAACCAAGCGTTTGTATTGGTGATAATGTAAAAATGAACGACCTCAGCAATCCTATGGATGGATCTATTATTCAATGGCATTGGAATTTCGATGATGGTTCAAGTTCAATTGCTCAACAGGCTTCACACACTTACAATTCTATTGGTTTATATAATGTGATGCATTACATCACTAATAGTTATGGTTGTGAGAGCGATACCATGATCAAACCTTTCCATGTATATCCTTATCCAATCGCAAGTGCGGGCCCTGATTTACAGATTCTTGAAGGATCAAGCAAGCCGCTGGAAGCTACTGCTTCGGGTACAGATTTGAATTACATTTGGACTAGTGCTACTTATTTGAACAGTACAAATGTTCTCAACCCAATTTGTACGCCTACTGATGACATCACTTATACACTAACGGTTACAGGAATAGGAGGTTGCCCAACTTTAGATCAGGTTCACATCATAGTACTGAAAAATCCTTTGATACCCAATACTTTTTCACCGAATAATGATCATGTCAATGATAAATGGGAAATACAATATTTAAAAGATTATCCCAAAGCTAAGGTTCAGATTTTTACAAGAACCGGACAGTTGGTATTTGAATCAGCAGGTTATTTAAAACCTTGGGATGGAACACAAAACGGTAAACCATTACCGGTAGATACTTATTATTATATCATTGAACCTGAAAGCGGGAGAGCACCTGTTACCGGTTATGTAACGATAATTAAATAAAGTTTTTGTAACAGGGAAGTTGAAACGAAATAAACAATGAAGTTTTTTTATACAATTATGTTATTGGTGTTGTTTTCTGTTGAGGTAAATGCACAAGCAAAGCCTTCTTATACGCAATACATTCTTAATAATTTTATTTTAAATCCTGCTATTGCTGGTATTGAGAACTATACCGATGCTAAGGTCAGTTTTAGAAATCAATGGACTGGAATCTCTGGTGCACCCGTTACTTCATATGTAACCATTCAAGGACCTATAGGTAAAGCGGATACCAGAACATCTTCTCCCACTTCATTTGAAATGCAAGGAGAAAATCCAAGAGGTAAAGATTATTGGGCTCAATATACGGCGCCACCTGCTCATCATGGAATTGGGTTAACCATCATGAATGACAAGGCTGGTTATATCAATCGATGGTCTATTTATGGAAGCTATGCTTATCACCAGCCTTTGACAACAAGAACAACACTTGCTGCCGGAATCAATTTAGGTATGTCAAGTGTAAATCTCGATAGGTCAAAGATTAATTTCGGCAATCTCGATCCCAATGATCCTGCTATTGGCTATGCCAGTAATGAACTTTCAAAAATCAAACCCGAATTAGGCGCAGGATTGTGGTTGTATTCCAAACATTATTTTGCAGGATTATCTATTTTAAATATCATCCCAGGAAAAAATAGCTTTGTAAAAAATGATCGTTACGGTGACTATTACACGCCGAACTATTTTGTAACTGCAGGCTATAGATTTAATCTGAATGATGAATTTAATCTACTGCCTTCAGTGATGTATCAATATTGGAAACCACAATTATCCGGTGGGCATGTAAACGTTAAACTTCAGTATAAAGATTTATTATGGTCGGGTGCTAGTTACAGATTCTCGGATTACATTTCTGGTTATGCTGCGTTTCTTGGTTTAAATATTTCAAACACCATTAATGCTACTTATTCCTATGAAGTTTCAAACACCAGTCGTCTTAAAAATTACACGGGAAATACTCATGAATTAATGATTGGGTTCATATTTGGAAATAAATATGGAGATACCTGTCCGAAGAATGTGTGGTAGGGGAAGTTAGATAAGCTGGATAAAGCTGGATAAGCTGGATAAGCTGGATACAGCTGGATACAGCTGGATACAGCTGGATACAGGATGCTCGATTTCTCAGCAATCTCTGCTGTAATGGACGTTTCATAATCAGAGGATTGGTTCAAAAGGTTTGATAAGTTCAATTAGTTCAAAAGGTTCATATATTAAATTCCCAATTCCTAATCCCCCAAAAAAAACCTCCTAACTTCAGAACTTACTAATTTACTGAACAGAATGCTCCGAATTACCTGATTTCATGATGTTCAAATCGCTTGGTTTTTCTGTTATTACCCAAAGCAATGATGATTCCCAGATTCCGTTACGTTTGATAAGTTGATATGATTTGGTAACTATTTCTCCGGTTGCGGCGTTTTCTTCTTTTACAATAATTTGCTTTTCGTTTTGAGTAGTTTCTTCTTTTTTGCTAATAAATGAAACAGCCTCAGTTGTTTTCAGCAAATCAATATTAATATCGTTTTGAATGCTGTTGTGAGTTACTGGTAGGTTTTTATGTTCAATAATAAATTCATTGGCTTTATTATTTAATTTTAAAGGCAATGGATTTATCGCTGATTTATTTTCAAGATGTATTTCTTTTCTAGCAGCAATGATTTTGTTATTTGTAACAAGAGCTGCATTGTTTGAAGTGGATACTTTATGTGAAACATTTTGTACTTTTTTCGAATTAGTAGTCAGATTAAAGTACACAGATGCAGTTAGCATAAACAACAGAGTCAACATGGAAAATGAAAATGTGGTTTGCTGAAATCGTGATGGTTTTTTTTCAATATGCCTGTATGAAGTAAAAAATTCAATACGTTTTAAAAGTGAAAATCTGCTGGAAACTGCTGCTAAAAATATACCTGATTTGTTAACCTTAGCTGGAACCGCAACTTTGAAAAGTGATTCTGCATAAGTAATCACGTTATAATTATAATGTAAGACTTGCAAATCACATCTTAATTCTCTTTCCCATCTAATTTGATTGCAGATTCTTTTAATGAAAGGATTGAAGTAAAAAATATGCTCATTCACAATTAATATCCAATTGAAAAGAAAGTCATTGTTTTTAATGTGAGTCAGCTCATGTAAAATCAACGCTTCAGTTTCTGCAACACTTAATTTTGACATTAATGCCAATGGTAATAAAATAATCGGTTTGAAATAGCCAAATGTTACCGGAGTGCTGATATGATTGGCATACCAAATTTTTATTTTTCTTTTGATGCCTAATTCAAGTGATTTACGAAGTGTAAAGAGTTTGATATCTACATTAGGCTTCTCTAAGTTGCTCATGAATTGCTGCTTAAGCTTCATCCATTTCAACAAAGTAATAGATGATTTTGTGAGCAAAACAATGAAATACGCAATTGTCAAATATGGAGCTATAGTTGCAATGAAATTATTTAAAGTGAATATTTGAGGTAGGAGTGTGAAGCTGTAATTTGTAAATTCACTTGAATTATAAATAATGATAAAAGTTATTATCGAAACAAAAAATTGAGTAACTAGAAGTAATAATAATTTTTTTGTTTTGGTATCAGGCGACTGATTTTTGTATAAGACGGAATCGAAATAAATATAAACAGAAATCAATAGCGATTGCCAAAGACTATGAAAAAAAGTGAGCAATAAAGCGGTTGAAAACAAATTCATGCTTTTTGTTTTGACTTAAGCGTTTTAATTAAGGCTTCTATTTTTAATAACTCTTCCTGAGTTGTATTTTGATGGCCAAGTGCCTGTAAAACTAATTCAGTAGAAGAACCACTGAAAAGATTGTCTATCATTCTATGAAGGAACTGATGTTGTGTGTTTTCCTTTGAAACTGCAGGTTCATAAATATGAGACTTGCTTGAATCATCTCTGGTAACCAGCTTTTTCTCATGCATAATTTGCATCAATTTCAAAGTGGTTGTGTAGCCGGAATCTTTATGTTCACTGAGTTTTTCGTGAACCATCCTAACTGAAGCTTTTTTCAAATCCCATAATACAGAAAGGATTTCCAATTCACTTTCAGTTGGTTTTAAAGCTTTTTCTTTTAGCATAATACGATTTTATTCGTACGCAATATAAAAAAGTAATTGTTATAAAAATGTGATTTTAAAAGTTTCTTTCTAAAACTTATCTGATGAGGATGAAGCTGCCTTTTTTAAAGGTAGTTTGACCTAAATCGCAATCGGCCTCTATAATGTAAATGTAGGTTCCCATGGGTTGGTCGGTGTTTTTAAATTTTCCGTCCCAACCAAATGGCTTTTCATTGGGTGTAAAATTTCTTTTTTCGAAAACTAATTGACTAGCCCTATTGAAAATGGCAAATCGCTTGATGTGCTTGATGCCATGAGATAAAGGATAATAAATGTCATTATTTCCATCATTATTTGGCGTGAATGCATTTGGCATTAAAAGATGGGCATTGTTGCATTCCACAACAAGTGTAATAGTTTTAGTGATAAAACAACCACTGTCAGTTGTAGCTTTCAAACTATAGGTTTTTGTATCATCTATGATAGTTTGAGGAAACATACAAGTGCTACAATTTAATCCAATTGCAGGGCTCCATAATGCACTTACAATATTGTTACTGTAAGTTGGTGTAATGGTATAATTAGCATTATAAGGTAGAAAAAGTGTTGAAGGCAAATCAACTTCAGCACTTGATTTTAAATTTACCGTAATTTCTTTGCTGCTGCTAAAACAACCAGCAGAATCTGTGAGGGTAGCTAAATAGGTTCTTGTCGCTGATACAGAAACTGCAGGAGAATAACTCACCGGATTATCAAGCTCTAAAATTGGAGCCCAAATTATTTTTTTATTTGGAGGACCAACTTGTAATGTGGCGATTTGTTTTTCACAAACATAAACCTTATCAGGATTGGCTGTTGCAGAGAAAGGTTCAAATACTTTAATGTAAATGCTATCAGAAGAAATGCAATTATAACTGTTTTTTACAGTTGCATAAATACTGGCACTATGAGCTGGTGTAATAAAACTGCTGTCGCAATTGTTGCATAACCCTTGAATGGGAACAGTCGTTCTCCAAAGAATATCGTCGCTAGTATAACCAATCAAAGTATCCGTATTTCCTGAGCAATACACTGCGTCTCTTGGTATAATCCAAATAAAAGGCATTGGTCTTACATCAATGTTTTTTGAAAGTGTATCCTTACAGCCATTGTTATCTATGGCAGTTAGAGATATCGTATAATTCCCTTCTTTTGGATAATTGTAAAATCTAGGTTGGATGGCATTTACTAATGCAGAGGAATCACCAAAATTCCAGATATAACTATTGATAACGTCACCCGGTAAATATGAACTTGATAAGTTATTAATGCCTACAGGTTGATTGAGGCAATTGTTGTTATCAGCAGTGAAATTTACGTTGGGACCTTTTACTACTATTTGGTGATCAAGAAATAAAGTGTCGGCACAATATGAACTTCCATTATCGATGATAACGTAATTGTTGTAATTCCCGAGTCTTGTAGCTAAAACATTTTGAAAGGAATCTGTATTAGGCCCAATGAGATTGTTCATCAAATACCAAGTTTGCGAAGCATCTGAATTGGAGTAATTATTCATGATTCTAAAAATGGTATTACTATTTATGCAAATTGATCTTGCTGAATTAAGCAAAAAAGGAGAGGCCGTATAAATAGTAATATTTGTAGAGTCTACACAACCGGAACTTGTATCAACAACTTTTAGTATGGTATTAAATGCTCCAATTCTTGGGAAGGTGTTTGTTGGATTCAGGGAACTACTGGTAGAACCATCACCAAAATCCCAGCTGTAAGTAAGTATTCTTCCTGAGCTTGTACTGTTAAACTGAAAAGTCTTTTTATCATCACAAGTGTTTTGGTAACTGAACTTTGCAATAGCACCAATTACATTTACCACCATGGAAATAGTATCACCAGGGCAATTGTTTTGTTTTGAAGTAACTTTAATCGTTTTATTTCCTAATGAAGAAAATTTGTGAGTTGTAATGGTATCGTTTACTGCAATTGGATTGTTATTTCCAAACATCCAGTTGTATTCATCCGCATTATCTGCTTTAGCAATGAAATGAACTCGTTCAGATCCGCAAAAAGTTTGCAAAGCAGGATAAGCCATTAAATTACTTGGAGGCGTTCCGTATCTTACTGAGTCGAAATTGAAAGCCGCTGTACATCCATCGGTTGTTGTGATGGACAGCTTTGGTAAGTAGTTTCCTGCTGTTCCATAAATGTGAGAAATATTTGATTGTTGGGTTGAAATGATATTCCCATCACCAAAGTTCCAACTGTAAGTAGCTATTGGACTTTGGTTGATTACCGATACAACAGCATTAAAATTATTAGTTGCAGGTACACATCCATCAGCATTTGTGTAGGCGGCAGAAATCTCAGGCTTTTTGATTTGGATGTTGAGTGTAGATTTAGATTTGCAACCACTGGTATTGCTAAATGTAACTGAAGTGGTAAAGTTTCCGGTTGTATTGAAATTGTGGCTCAGTTGAGGCACTGTTGTGTTTTGAATGGAAGAATTATCTCCAAAATCCCATTGAAAATTACTTGAGGTTGAACTGGTATTTGCAGTAAAAATTACTGTTTCTGGACTGCATAGTTTTTCTTTATTGCTGGATAAACTAACGGCATCAGTAGGTTTTACAATGATTTCTTTGGTTATTGAAGCCGTAGTTTTTTCATAAACTATAACCAAATGAACACGGTAAGTGCCTGCACGAAAAACGATTTTTGGGTTTGCTTGATTGCTTTTTTGTCCATTCCCAAAATTCCATAAATATCCTACGGGTCTCGAAGAAGCTTGAATAATAAAATTAATTGTTGCTGGGGCGCAATAAGAATTACCTATTGCTGTATAAGTGAAGTTTGCAGTTTGTGAAACCGCAAAATACTGTGTCCATAAAAGCAGTATGGTCAGTTTAATTTTAATATAAGTACGTTTTGGTTATGGTCTTCTTTAAGGCAATCAGAATTCGGATTTCAAAAATATAAAAAAAACGCTACAAATCATCAATTTATAGCGTTTTACTAAATTTTTTTCAATCTTTTTTTTCTTTATTTTCAAAAAATTATTGATTGAAAATAAAATTATATAAAGCAATAAAATTATTTAACTAGTGAAACTGTGTTACTTTGGTCTAAGTTGATTTTTTTAATCGTAGTTTCTTTATGACATTCTGGTTTGTTGCATTCACCAGGGCAATTTGTTTTCATACCTGCAAGAGTAGGAGCAATTACCAAAGAAACGATACTCATTAATTTAATCAAAATGTTCATTGAAGGTCCTGAAGTATCTTTAAATGGATCTCCTACGGTATCTCCGGTAACAGAAGCTTTATGTGGTTCTGATTTTTTGTAGAACATTTCGCCATTGATTTCAACACCTTTTTCGAAAGATTTTTTAGCGTTATCCCAAGCACCGCCGGCATTGTTTTGGAACATTCCCATAAGAACACCACTTACTGTAGCTCCTGCAAGGAAACCGCCTAAAGCTTCTGCACCCAATCCTGGCATAAAGCCAATAATTAGAGGAGAAATTATTGCGATTGCTCCAGGCAACATCATTTTTTTGATTGAAGCCTGAGTTGAAATAGCCACACATTTATCATATTCAGGTTTTCCTGTTCCTTCCATAATACCAGGAATCGTTTTGAATTGACGACGAACTTCTTCCACCATAGCCATAGCTGCTTGTCCAACTGCTGTAATACAAAGTGAAGAGAATATAAATGGAATCATGCCACCTACAAACAAGCAAGCCAATACATTTGCTTTATAAATATCGATACCAGAAATTCCAGCAACACCCACGAAAGCAGCAAATAAGGCTAAAGCCGTTAATGCAGCAGAAGCAATTGCGAATCCTTTTCCTGAAGCAGCTGTTGTATTTCCTACAGCGTCTAACACGTCAGTTTTTTCACGAACGTCAGCAGGTAATTCACTCATTTCAGCGATACCACCTGCATTATCAGCAATAGGTCCAAAAGCATCGATGGCCAATTGCATAGCGGTTGTAGCCATCATACCTGCTGCGGCAATCGCCACACCATATAATCCAGCACATTCGTAAGAGCCCCAAATTCCACCAGCTAATACCAAGATAGGCAAGAAAGTAGATTCCATTCCGATAGCCAAACCACCAATTACGTTGGTAGCATGTCCTGTAGAAGATTGTTTGATGATAGAAAGCACTGGACGTTTGCCCATAGCTGTATAGTATTCAGTGATGATACTCATTAAAGCGCCAACAGCCAATCCAACAGCAATAGCACCCATGACACCCCATTTAGTAAAAGGAATGCCTCTTAGTTCCATTTGTTCTGGCAATAACCAGTTCACTAAAAATCCTGCGGCAACAGCAGTTAAAATCATAGAACCCCAGTTACCCATATTCAAAGCTTTCTGAACAGTAGCTGTATTGATGCCCGCATTTTCACCTATTCTCACAAATAAAGTTCCGATGATTGAGAAAATAATTCCAACACCTGCAATAAGCATTGGTAAGATGATAGGAGAGAAACCGTTTAAAGTATCTGTTCCACCTACAATAGTTGTTTGCTGCCCTAACACGATAGTAGCTAAAACTGTAGCCACATAAGATCCAAACAAATCCGCACCCATACCAGCAACGTCGCCCACATTATCACCTACGTTATCAGCAATAGTAGCTGGGTTTCTTGGATCATCTTCAGGAATGCCAGCTTCTACTTTACCAACTAAATCAGCACCTACGTCAGCTGCTTTTGTATAAATACCTCCGCCAACACGAGCAAACAAAGCAATCGATTCCGCACCCAAAGAAAAACCTGTAAGTATTTCAATTGTTTTAACCATTTCCTCAGAATTCATGGCAGCACCTGGAGCAAAAAAATGCTTCAGTACAATATATAAACCACCTAATCCTAATACAGCTAATCCTGCTACGCCAACTCCCATAACCGCACCACCTGTAAAGGAAACACTCAAAGCTTTACTTAAACTTGTTCTTGCTGCCTGAGCAGTACGTACATTCGCTTTTGTTGCAGCTTTCATTCCTATATAACCAGCTGTAGCACTGAGTACAGCACCTATTACAAATGCAATGGCAATACTCCAATGAGAATTCGGATTTGCCTGTGCCATAACGGCTAATAATATCGCAACGATTACAACGAAATATCCAAGCACTTTCCACTCTGCTTTCAAAAAAGCCATGGCTCCTTCAGCAATATAATTACTGATTTCTTTCATTCTGGGAGTACCGGCATCTTGTTTTGCCACCCAGTTAAATTTCACCAAGGTATAAATCAAACCAATAATACCCATAGCAGGGACAACATAAATCAGATTTTCCATCATAACAGTTTAAGTTTTTTGGTCGGCAAAAATAGGACAAATCAACTGAAAATAGGAATATCAATGCCTCTAAATTAGATTTTTGATAAAGAAATGACCCTTTGTTTAAGAAAAAATCTATTCCGGTTTCAAATCGTAGAATATTTTAATCAGATTATTCTGGTCTAAATCAGTTTCTATGAAGAATGATTTTCGTTTTTTCCCATCTATAATTTCAATTACTGAAGTATTGGGAATAATAGAACCAAGATTTTCTGCAACAAAAGTAATCACATTGGGGCCGGGTGATAATGTTACCGTAATAAATTGAGGCTTTTTTAAAACTGGAAAATTTTTGGTTATCCACTTGTCATTGATACCAATTGATATGGTGTCGCCATCTTCTACAGCATCATCCCAAATGGCAAATGTAATTTGTTGTGACTTGGCTACAATACTACCAATAACTTTTCCAGAGCGATTCAATGAATTAGACAAGTTATTTGCAGGGCCGGTAAAATTATTAATCTTTTTATTGAGAACATCTTCAGAGTAACTATCAAATCGAGTAATGCTGCTTTCATCAAATTGAACAAATACTTTCATCACTATAAAGGATGCCGCAGTATTCTGAATCTCTTTAAAATCCAGATTTCTGTTCATGTTGTCAAATTGCATGGTTACTGCCGCATTGGAGTAAGCGTTTTTCCCAAATTCATCGGTATAAAATACAATTATATTCAAACCAGTATCCAGTTGGAAGTCTTCATTTTCTCTGCTTTTTTTGGAGTCGATCTGATCAACGATATTGGTATTATTGATTTTAATTGAGATAATATCAGCAGTTTTGTTACTTGAAAATTTCACCGAGCCGAATTTGTTTTTTGCGAAAATGGTATCGAGGAGACCAAAATAACAAGGAGATATTTTTGGTTGTAATATTTTGTTCGCACTGCTGTCTGTCCAAGCTTCATTATTTATTTTCTTTAAATTGATCTCTCCATTTTCCAATAAAAAAAATAATTGTTCGGCAAGTGCGGTTTGGTTTTTAGAGAAATCTTTCAAATTGGGCATTTTCAATCCATTATTTTTCTTAGAACTATTGGAAATTCTATTCAGCTCTAATGAAGAAATACCTTTGCTGTCTTTGCCATAATCCAGTGTGCCGTTAAAGAGTGCAAGCTCGTTTCCAAGGCTGAATGGTTTTTCTGCTACAGCATATTTCTGCGTGCTGATAGCCAGTTGTCTCATGTTCTTCTTTACCAGCAACAATTGATAAGTAGCATTAAAACTGTCTAATGAGATTTTTAATTGTGCAGGATATAAAATGCTTTTTTCAGGATTGCCAACTTCCAAAGAAATGTCGATGCCTGTTTTAGAATTTTCCTGGGTGATATGCGAAGTCCATTTGCCAACATAAATTTCTTGAGCATGTAATTGGCTCATGAAAAAAAGAAAAGCAATTAATAAAGAGAATCGGTTCATCAGGTAAAAATAAAGGTATTCAAAACGTTATTTTCTCAAAAACATAACATAAACTTACTCAAATAATTCCAATTTGTTTTTCGGTCTTCTTTCATCTTGCCATTTGAAATTTTTCAAAAACTTTACAGCCGCAGGAATTTGATTCAT
>CALCNY010000204.1 GCA_937897585.1 uncultured Chitinophagaceae bacterium
ACCCCTTCATCCCTCTAGTCATCAGCGTTCTGTATGTATTCTTTATAATCAAATCCAGTTGCTCTTTTGCTTCATCCGGATTTTCTTTCATCAATTTTTTATAGCCCTTTACAGAATTATCAGAACTGGCTCTTTTGGAAGCATCAGTTATAACAACACCGTTTCTTACAATTAAATCATCACCGATGATTACCCCGATGTAATCCACTTCAAGTCCCTGGCAGGTATGAATACAGCCCACTTCATTTACAGATTTAGGGCTGATGATCCAGGTACTACCATCTTCGGTGAGATTCCATTTCATTCTGAAATCGTACTCCGGAAATTCAATATCGTAAGCGTTGACATCTTTTTTACTTGGCCATTTCCAGCAGTAGCCGGCGACGAGTCGGGCTCTGTTGTTGATGTTATTTTTTTCTACAATCAACTCTCTGAGTTCCGCAGGATTATCCAATACCCTGAAATCATAATCCACTCCCGATAAATCCTGATTAACCGTTTCTCTGATTTGTAATGTGTTGTCGAGCCAGGCCAGATAACCATCAGAACCATTACAACGGAATTGTGAATTCAATTCCAATTCTGTAATGCTTGCGTTGGATAAATGTGCCCATTTAATGATTTCATCTTTTTGTCCAATATCTTTTAAGGTTACGCGCTGGTCTTCATCTAAAAAGAAAACAGAAAATTTAGAAGCGTTGATGATTTCTTTGATTTGGTTTTCTCCCAGGTTTCCAAATAGGCCGCTGAATTTATTCAACCGATGTGCCTCATCAACTATTAAGGCATCGTATTCATTCGCAGGAGAATCAATAAACGCACCCGAACCTCTGAACATATTTCTGATTTCTGTTGCTCTTACACTTCCCGTAAGTCTTGCTTCATACACAGCACGTGGCGCCACATTTTTAGAAACATATTGCGTCAGCTTTTGAAGCTTCGTTAATTCGACTAATAAATTTATGGCCACCACAGATTTCCCTGTTCCTGGACCACCTTTCACAATCAATACTTGTTTATTTTTTTCATTGGCGATTTTTGCAAGAGCAATTGCATTTTCATAAACCACCTTTTGATCGTCAATCATCACAAATTCCTGATTGCCTTTTATCATCTTGGTGATGCTGTCGGCAAGCATTTTGGATGGTTTGATTTTTCCATTTTCAATGCGGTACAGAATATTGGTTCTGTCGCCATATCTAACATGTTTCTTGATAAACTCACGCAGCTTTACGGCATCGCTTTTTAGAAATACCGGAGCCTTATTGATATACTCGGCATAAAATTCATTTCGTATTACACCATCTTCTGCATAGTTGTGTAAATAGGCACAGGGATGCAATTGAATGTTTTCTTTATACACCACTTCATTAAATCCTTGAAGCAATGTAGCGTATGACCATGCCTGATAGGATGGATGGGTATGCTCTCCTATTCTTCCTCCTACAAATGTTTCTATGATGGAATCTTTGCTGGTCAATTTGGCTTCTGACCATTGTTTTAATTCTATCAGAATTACGGAGTCTTTGCTGTCTTCGTTTTGTCCGGAGATGATGAAGTCTATTCTTTTACCGGTTTGTGGAATCTGGTACTCAATGGCAATGCCACAATCACTTGGAATCATAGGGTCATGCATAATGCCATCCATATATCTTAATGAATTAGCCCAGGATTTGATTTCTGCGATACCTACACTTCTGTTCAGTTTCAACTTTACGTTTTTCAAAACGATATTCTCAATCTCATTGGTGAGCATGTCATTTAAAAAATCAGATTTGGTAGCATTGTATACAATCATAGTTCGTTGTATTTTTTAGCCGTTCCTTTTGCTTTTTCTACCGGATATTTTGCTGCGTTCTTTTGAATTTTTTCGAGGATGATTTCTTTCACATCAAACTGGTATTTATCAGCGAGTAAAAATGCATAAGCGAAAACATCAGCCAGTTCTTCTTTGATTTTTTCTTTATTGGCTTCTTCTGAATTTTTCCAGAGATACAATTCAAGTAGTTCTCCGGCTTCAACATTGATGGCGAGTGCTAAATCTTTGGGGTTGTGAAATTGCTCCCAGTCGCGTTCGTTACGGAAATTGATGAGTGCTTCGGTTATTGTTTTTATATCGGACATATATGTTTATGGATAATAATCAATCGACTCACAATCTACAAAAACTAAGTTTTATATGATCACATAAATCGATGTAATTAATATTCGTGAAAGTATGGGAGAAGGCCGCAATCTATTGGAGGATTCAATATTTAACGACATTTAAATAAATAGTAATAAAAATAACTTTCCCTAAAAAAACTCCCACGGAAATCTATAATTACAAACCCCCGAATTCGACGTCGGACAAATATTATTACTGTTAGTAATGATATCTTTTTGTATTCCAAACTCCATACTACCATGTGAAGTATTCAATCCTGGTCTGGCGATGTCTGCATCATAACTCAATCCCATTTTACTGCTGTATTCTTTTGTTCGTGAAGTAACTGTTGACGATTCTCCCCACTTCCAACTGAAGCCAACGCAGAAGGAACTGTTATTAGCCAACCCTACCGCATTTCTATACCACAATCCGAATTCAATAGGGAACTCATAGTAGTCGATTAATGCGCCCATACTCACAACACTGCTTTTGCCCTGAAACTGAGTGATTACCGTAGGCTTCAGTGTGATGATATCGTTCTCCATTCGGTAACTGAGATGGGCTGTTGTTTTTCTAAGCAGCTTTCCATCATCAGGCGCTCCGGTGAAACTCAAATTGGGTTCGTTGAGATGATGTACAGAACATCCTAACATAAAATCACCTTTGGCAAAAACAAACCCCGAAGCGAAATCAAAATAGTTTTTATTGTTGAAGGTCTTGAACAAATCTACCTGCGAAGGATCTCCGATGATACCGGTTTGATCAAGTTGGTCTGCAAACACAAACTGATCAGGATTCACTCTGATGAAACTTACACCAGCCTGTAATGCAATACTGAAAAACCAGTCAGAACAATCAACTGTATTCGTACCAAAACTTCTTCCAACAATCCCTGAAATATTCGTGTGTCCTAAATAGCCCTTATTGCTGCTGTTTACATTCAATCCCATGTTCAAAATGTTGCGCTGGTTCATGTCGTACATAGCATAATCCAATCCACCCGAAAAATAGCGGTAAGGCTTGTACAAATTGAACCATTGCATTTTGCTAACCGCAGACAATCGCAGGTTATTCTTACCACATCCCGTCAACGCTGGATTGAAATAAGTCGGCGTATAATGAAATTGCGTAAACAAAGCATCCTGTGCCTGCATCTGTTGCGTCGTCAATAAAATGACAAGAATGCAACAAAGTTTTTTAATCGTAATCATAATCTTTATCTGAATAAGGTGATGGTTCCGAAGGTATGTCCCTGAGAACCGTTTTCATTTTGATTGTATTTCATGCCGCTCCATTTCTGTCCACTTCTGAATTTCGCTTTAATGTACCATGCATATGCGTCCTGCGGCATGGATTGTCCTTTGAATGTGCCATCCCATCCTTCAACCGGACTACCATTGGCATCCAATTTTGTGGACCTAAATAGCAATTTGCCCCAACTGTCAAAGATTTGTAATTCGTATTCAGCCAATCCTTTGCCCAATGGTTTGAATGATTTGAATTCTGTTCTGATACTATTCGGATAGAACGCATTCGGTACATAGAGATATCCTGGGTAGCCTTGAATTCTTGCAATTTTAATAACTGTATCTGTACAATTTGTACTGGTATCCAATACTATTAATTGAATTGGATAACTTCCTGTATCTGCATATAAATGATCGGGCACATCTCTTGTATTGGCAAATGTTCCGTCACCTAACGACCACGAGTACTGGTATAAAATACTGTTCAGCGTGAGATTGGTGAAAGAGAATGTATAATCCGGTATGCTGATAGTTGGTGAAGGGTTTATATAAAAATCTCCAGCAGGTGGCGGTATCACTCTGATGTAATTGGGTCTTGTTAGTGAATCTTTACAACCCTGCTGGTTATAGGCAATCAACTGCACCGTGTATGGCGTGTTGCTCGGTGGCAATGTAAATGTTGGCGAAGCAGCAGTGCTTGTCATTCCATTGCTTAATACCCACAGGTAACTGTCAGCATTAGACGATACATTTATTAATCTGACAGAAGCTGTATCACAATTTTTTGTGTTGTTGACAATAAAGTTCACAGTTGGTTTTCTTGCCACCACAACCAGCTTGCTTGTGGTATCTGTACAAAGACCATCTTTAGCTGTTAAGATAATTCTGTAAGTACCAACTGAAGTGTATAAGTGTGTTGGATTGGTTTGTAAACTATTTGCTGTTCCATCTCCCCACTCCCATTCATACGCATTGGCATTCTGACTGCTATTTGTAGTGATGACATTTAATTGGCCTGTACAACCCAGAGAATTGTTCAATGAGAATATAGCTTTAGGCATCACACGTGTTCTGAATGTGACTGAACTTGTATCTGGCTTACATGCGTAACTGTTAGACACAATCAATGTGATGGTATAACTCGTATTTGGTGAGGTGATATTGATTGAAGGCGTCGCACTGTTGCTGACCAAGGTTCCATTTAGATACCAGGAATAATTGGTAGCATAAGTAGAATTGTCGGCGATATTTGCTACAAATGGTATACAGGCATTTGGATTGGAAATGGCAAAAACCGATTTGGCTGTAGGATTGATTTGTAAGTTTCCACTCACTGAATCAGCACATCCGACACTATTGGTGGCAATGAGTTTTGTTATGAATGTTCTTGGTAATGGAACAGTCGGAAGGGTCACATATCGATAACTGAAATTTCCGGTTGTGGCTCTTTGTATACCGTCTACATACCATTTGTAAGTGAGCGGCGTATAGTTGTTGGCGGTAGTTGTATTCACATATCCCACCAAAGTATCCAGACTGCAGGTAGCCAAATTCAATGGCGTGAAGCCCGCATTGGGTTTTTGATAAACAGTAAATGTTCTTGTCGCACTGTCCTTACAACCCGCTGCATTTTCAGCAATCATGTGTATGGTAAATGTACCCGGATTGGTGAAGGTGTATTGTAATGTCGGACCGGTAAAAATAAAAGGATAACCTGCAATTGTTGTATCATAAACAGTCCAGGTAACAGTTTCATTAATGATGCCAGGCATACTTGCTGTTAAATCAAATGGTGAACAGTTGGCAGTTCCAATATTTGAAATTATAGTTGAATCAGGTTTATTGAGTATAGTTATCGGATGAGAAACTGTATCATAACATACCACTCCCGATGGAGCTGTAGATTGTGCCTGTAATTGTATGGTAAATGTACCGCCAGTTGTATAAACATGAGGTGGTTCAAATCCTGAATTATTGGGTCCTGTTCCCCAATTCCATAAATAACTACCTGCATTTTGTGATGTGTTGCTAACATGAACTGTATCACCGGAACAGTAAATACTTTGATTGGTACTGAATGCTGCTATCGGTCTTGGGTAGACTATCACTTGTTTTGTAATAGACGTATCACTGCAACCATTGGTCATGGCAATATTCACTATAAAAGTTCCTGGCGTGTTGTAAGTATGTTGTACAATATTCTGAAACACACTGGTGACAACATTTGGCGATCCATCTCCAAAATCCCAGGTAAAACTTGTCGCTCCACTGGTGCTGTTGATAAAGTTCACAGTATGCGCCACACATCCATATAATTCTGTTGCATTGATGTTCACACCGGGATTGATGATATTCGGTGCTACTCTGACATTGATAATCTGTGTATCTCTTCCACATTGGTTTTGGGCAATCAGCATCAGATTGAATGTGTCTATTACGCCTGTATAATATGTATAACTGAATGTTCCGTTTGCAAAAGTGGTATCTCTTACTCCGTTTCCAAAATCCCAATAATATTCATAGGCATTGCCCAATGATGTATTGGTAATTTGAACCGTAAATGGTGAGCAACCTGAAGTTGACGAAACAAAGAATCTTGCTTTTGGATCGGCTCGCACAATTACACTGTCGATGTATGTTGAAGTGTCACATTCATTGAATGCTTTCATGACTACATAATAAGTCGTGTCATAAAAACGTGGATTACTAAGGAATGTTACCGGTAATGGATTGGCTAGCGTTGACGTTTGTCCATTACCAAAATTCCACAAATAGCTGAATGTGTCTATGATGTTCGTTTGATTGACAAATGAAACAGTCAGTGGTCCACAACTATCTCTATTCGACATGCTGAACTGAGCCGTTGGTTTTGGTTTGGTATAAAACGTATGTGAAAGACTGTCGTTTTTACATCCGAAAAAGCTGTTGGCAACCATTTTGATGGTCATGGATTCTGATGGTCCTAATATCGTGTAACCGGGAAAGTTAGTTCCAGATCCTATAAATGTGTTTACTCCTGCAGCGCTAATCGTATACCAGTTGTAACTGCCATTCGGTATGTTCACATTGCCTGGAGACAAGGCTGATGTGTTATTAATTACAATGGCATAAGGCCAACAAGCCGTATCGTAAGGATATGTAAAATTCGCTTTCGCATCAGGATTTACATAAATGGTATAGGGTGTTGCTGGACCGGCACATGCGCTGGCAGTGGAACTGATTGCATAAACCACTGAATCTTGTGCAATACCTGTATTGGTTAATGTCATCGTGCCCAATGTAGGTCCGTTGCCGGCTGGAAGATAACCCGTAACGTTACCCGAAGAGAGAACCGTCCAGCTGTAAGCCGATCCTGATGTAAATGAAGTCCAATTCACCGCTGTTGTTGTATTTCCATTGCAAACAGATTGGCTCAAAGGATTATTACTGATGGAAGCCAGCGGATTTACGGTAATATTTACATCGAATGGAATGCCTGTGCAATTTCCTGATGCGCCTGAAATTGGTGTTACAATATAAGTAATGGTTATTGGTGCAAATGTGGTATTCGTCAAACTGCCACTGATAAACGACTGATTGCTTCCCGATGTGGCACCGCTCATTCCAGTAGGCAAGGCCGGTGCAGTCCAGCTGTATGTTGTTCCTCCCGGAACGATGGTATTCGTATTAGGCTGACCGTTAGTTGGTGTAATGGTAAAGCTGTTTCCACTACATATCGTCGCCGACAATGTTGGAATTTCAGGAACAGGATTAATAGTTACAGTCAATTGGAATGAACTGCCTATACAATTACCTGCAACTCCTGATGTTGGTGTAATGGTGTATACAACTTGTTGTGGAATGTTTGTCGTATTGATTAACGTCTGGCGTATGGTATCTGTTCCTGTTGTTTGATTGCTTTCTCCCGTAACATTTGGATTGTCAGCATAATTCCAGGTATAAGTCGTGCCATTGGGTACAATCGTAGTTGGCGGATTGTTTGAAGGAACAAAACTTAATGTTTCATGACTGCAAATACTTGCACTTTGATTGGGTATTAATGGCTTCGGATTTATGGTGATCAAATATCTTGAGGTGTCTCCAGGGCAACCCGAAGTTCCTGAAGTAATCGCCACTGCTGAATAAGTTACTGTTATCGGATTCGCTGTGCTGTTTATTAGTGTTTGTGACGGAATAGTATTATTACCATTGTTTTGTACTCCGGTGATTCCTGCTGGTGTAACAGACAGCCATGGAATATTTACTCCCGGTGTTGGTGACGTAATCGTAACTGCATTAGATGCACTACCCGAACAAATATTTTGATTGCCCGGAGAGAATGTCACATGAGGCGCAGGATTTATTGTTATGATTACAGTAAACGAATTACCCTGACAATTACCGGATGTAGGTGTTACGGTATAAGTCGCTGTCTGAACAAAATCAGTCGGATTGCTTAATGAACCACTAATACTTGTTGCATTTGTTCCTGTAGTTGCGCCCGTAAGGCCGCCTGTAACAATCGGTAATCCCCATGAATAAACCGTGTTTGCAGGAATACTACTGCCCGATGGTGTTATTGAAAAATTAGCGCCGCTGCAAATAGTTTGTGTTTGTTGGGTTACAACTGGAGTCGGATTCACAATCACATCAATCTGTGCTCGCTGTCCTTCGCAATTTTCTGGAGTAACCTGACTTACATAATATGAAACTGTTCCTGTTGTGCTGATTGTTGGCGTTGGTGCAGAGTTACTTGCTGTGCCTCCTGTTGCAACTGTGTACCATTGTAATGTATGTCCGGGTAATGCAGTTGCCGTCAATGCAGTCGGTGTTGCAAACTGGCAGTATGTAATTGGACTTGTTACAATAGGCGGAACTGGTCTTGGATTGATGGTAACTGTTGTAGTTCCTGCTGGTGAGGTACAGCTGTTGATCGTAACCGTTACATTGTATGTTCCTGAAGCGGCAGTGGTTGCTGCAGCTATGTTTGGATTTTGACTTGAACTTGAAAAACCATTAGGACCTGTCCAGCTCCAAGTTGGAGTTCCACTTGCTGAGGTGGAAGCAGTCAGACTTAATGATTCGCCTGAACATAAGGCGCTGTTGTTTGCTGCAATCGGCGCTGCAGGCGGATTGGGGTCGCTTAAACTGAATGGACCAACAGGCGATGAAGGACAGTTCGTCAATACTACATATACATTTGAGTATGTTCCTGCAAGTAATGTTGGAATGGTCAATACTCCTGATGCATTTGTAGTTAATGTAAGAACTGTTGGTACTCCAGAGGGTCCTGAATAATGAACTTCATAAGCAAGGTTTGCTGTCAACCCATTTAACAATATCGTACCTGTTGCTGTTGCACAATTGCTTGGATCTGTGCTTGATGAACTGCTTATAGCCGGTGTCGGATTAACTACAACCGTTGTTGAAGCCAATGCCGAAGGGCAGTTGATTGTAGGATTAGTATAAGCAGCAGTGGCTATTACAGTATAATTGCCAGACATCGCTGTTGTAGCTGCCGCACTTACTTGAGGATTCTGATTAGTACTGCTAAAACTATTTGGACCCGACCAGCTCCAGGTGACAGGCATTGTGCTTGTTGTAGAAGCAGATAGTGTCAAAGCATTGCCCGAACAAACTGGCGTATTTGAAGATGGTGTAGGTGTTGCCGGTGTTTGATTGATAATTACTGTTGTTGTTCCGGCCGGAGAGGTACAGCCATTAATCGTTACCGTTACACTATATGTTCCGCTGGCTGCTGTAGTAACATTTGTTATGGAAGGATCTTCAAGACTGCTGGTGAAACCATTCGGACCCGACCATGTGAAAGTTGCTGTTCCTGTAGCGGTGTTGGTGGCATTTAAATTCAGAGTCGAGCCGCTGCACAAGGCACTGTTATTAGTAGCAGTTGGTGCTGCAGGCGGATTAGGGTCACTCAAATTAAATGGACCGGCTGGCGCAGAAGGACAATTATTCAAAACAACAAAAACATTTGAATAACTACCTGCAGATAAATTCGAAATAGTCAAAACGCCTGAACCATTTGCAGTTACTGAAGGAATGATTACAGTTCCTGCAGGTCCTGTGTAATGGACTTCGTAGTTAATATTAGCAGTTAGTCCATTTAAGATTATAGCACCAGTTGAAGAAGCACAGTTTGTTGGACCAGTACTAGATGATGAACTGATTGCCGGAGTAGGATTTACAGTGACAATAGTATTAGCTGAAGCAGACGGACAGCTAATGCTCGTTGAAGTATACGCCGCCGTTGCTGTAACAGTATATGTACCTGACATGGCTGTTGTTGCGGCAGTACTAACCTGAGGATTTTGATTCGAACTCGCATAGCTATTCGGTCCAGACCAACTCCACGTTACAGGCATTGTGCTTGTTGTTGAAGCAGATAATGTCAATGCGTTACCTGAACATACAGGCGAATTCGATGAAACCGTTGGTGTTACAGGCGTTTCGTTGATAATCACATTGGTTGTTCCTGCTGGTGAGGTACATCCATTTTGTGATACAGTAACACTATATGTTCCGCTGTAAGCAGTTGATGCCGAAGGAATAGATGGGTTCTGAACATTGCTGGTGAAACCATTAGGACCTGTCCAGTTATATGAAAGTGTACCTGTTGTTGATGTGTTGGAATTTAGATTCAAAGTAGAGCCGCTACATAGAACACTATTATTTGAAGCAGTTGGTGTTGCTGGTGATGAAGGATCCGATAAACTGAATGGTCCAACAGGAACTGAAGGACAGTTGTTGTAAACTAAATACACATTGGAATAAGCACCTGAAGACAATCCTGAAATGATAATATTTCCAGAAGCATTACTCGTAATGTTAACGGTAACGGCTCCGGTTGGCGCAGTATAATGAACTTCATAAGTGGTATTAGCTAGTAACCCACTTAGTGTAATGCTTCCCGTTGTACTGGCACAAGTAGTAGGATTGCTAAGTGATGAACCTGAAATCACCGGTGCATTATTAACAGTGACAGTTGCAATTGCAGAGTTAGTACATGCTGTTGCTGTATTAGTACCTGTTATAGTATATGTTGTGGTTGCTGAAGGATTTGCTGTAACTGTAGCTCCTGTTGATGTACTAAGTCCTGTTGCAGGAGACCATGTATAAGTGTTCGCTCCCGAAGCTGTGAGTGTAGCAGAACTTCCTGCACAAATCGTTGCATTATTTACAGTAATGCTCGGGTTCGGGTTTACAGTTATTGTGAATGTGATGGAGTTTCCTGTACAACTATTCAGTGATGGACTAACGGTAATGGTTGAGGTTATTGGCGCTCCCGTATTATTGGTCAGAATGAATGAAGGAATATTTCCTGTGCCATTTGAGGCAAGTCCAATTGCTGTATTGCTGTTTGTCCAGGTATAAACCGCTGCTGCTTGTGAGCCTGAAAAATTAATCGCCCCTGAAGCTTGTCCCTCACATTTAGTGATGTTAGGAACAGAAGTTACAGTTGGTGTTGGATTGATGGTAATTGGCTGTGTTACTGTGGTCGTTCCACATTCGTTGGTTACAGCCAAGCTAATAGTTTGTGTTCCAGAAGTGTTGAATGTAACGGTGCCGGGTGATTGTTGATTGGAAGTGGATGGTGTGCCGCCGGGAAAAATCCAGGCATATTGTGAAATCGTACCCAAACAATTCAAAATTGTTGAAGAAGGAGAAACGGATTGACCGGTACAGATTGTAGATAGTGCACCAAGGGATATTTGAGGCTTGGTTTTAACAACAATCGTGTCAGGTGTGCTTGTGAACTGACCGCATTTGTTTGTCATTGATAAGGTCACAACATATGTGCCTTGATTGTTGAATCTTATGATTGGATTTAATGAAGAAGAGTTCGTTCCGCTTACATAAACATAATCACTTGCAGAATCTCCTGTGCATATGGCATTTATCTTCGTAATTGTCCAAACTTTTGTTGCCACGCTACAATAAGAGGGGTCAACTGATGTGTTGTTGAAATTGACATTGAACGGACTGCAGCCTATTTTTGGAGTACTTGTGAACGAAGGTGATGGCGGCGCTTCGACACAAATAACTTTTATAGTATCATCATTCCTGCAGGACGCTGGAGAATTTGCTGCACTTCTTACATTTAGTTTTATTGAATAGGTTCCAGGCTGAGAAAAATTGGCAGTTATTGTTTGAGATCCCGGATTGTTGGGTATAACACCCAATGCGCCTGTAATTGTCCAAGCTCCGTTTACACCTGTTATAGCAGAAATCGTCCAAAAAGGTGAGGAAGTAGGGTCACAAGAAAAACTTGCTGATGGACCACTACCTGTTTGTGTTACAACATTTCCATTTAGACTATTGTTTGTTGCTGTTATTGATGTGTTTACACAGATAACCGTATCTGGCGAAAGCAGGAAATCAGCTTTAGGGGGCAATATAGTTGTAATGGGCTCTACCTTTGCCTGTGTGGTTCCACATGGATTGGAAGCATAAATAGTAACAAAAAACGTATTTACAAAAGTGCCTCCAGTCGCACCACAAGATGTGGTAGTGAAGGTATGGTCAAAAGAAGCAGGTGGTGGATGTGTATAGGTCTGGCTAGGACTTCCGTCGTTATAAACTACAGTGTATAAAGTCCCTAACGGATTGTTTCTTGTTCTGGTGGTATCAATGAAAAAAGTTTTGGTTGATGGCAAACACAGCAAAGTTGTACTTCCGGAAGTCGATAGTCCAATTCCGGGATTGGAACCAATATATACAGAATATTCAGATGAATCTTTGCATCCTCCTGAAGAAACAATGAATACAAGATTTTGATTTCCTGTTGTGAGATAGGCATGAGTCAGACTGTCCATTGTAGTAACACTTGTCGACGTACCATCTCCCCAAAAAATTTGATAATTGGTATTGATAGCAGTTGTAGTAGATGAATTGACAACCGTCAACAGATTAGAATCACAAATTGCAAACTGATTTACATTGTAGGCATCATACAATGTAGCATCCGGAAAACTTCCAATACTAATAACCTGAAATGTTGAACTCGTACAACCATTCGCGGCTGTTACAGTAAGTGTTACTGTAAAACTCCCACTTGTACCGAATCCTGAACCGATAAAACTATGATTCGGATTATTGTCGTTTGATGTATTGTTATTTCCAGAATTCGGATCACCGAAGTTCCATGAATAAGACAAATTACCTGCTCCATTTTGCTGAGAAGTGCTATTGAAATATAATTTTCTTTTTTTTCTCGGACAGCCAGAATTCGGACTGTATGTAAATGAAGCTATTGGTAATGGCTTTACGGTAATGTTTATCGAAGCGGTATCCCTGCAACTATTAACAAGTGACCAAACACTGTATGTTGTGGATGCTGTCGGTGAAACTGTTATGGTGGCTCCTGTTGTTGCTGCAGGAGTAATCCATGTGTAAGTCCCGGTAGTAGAACCTGATGCGGTCAATGTTGTGGAAGTTCCATTACAAATACTTGTCGAAGCTGCTGTGACAGAAATGGCTTCTATTGTGACCACAACACTATTTAAAGTATTTGAATTTCCGCCTAAAGTGGTTATACATGTGTATGTTCCACTTGCGGTAACAAATAATGAATCGTTATTTGAATTAGAAATATTTGAACTTCCATTCTGCCACTGATATGTAGTATTATTACTAGCTCCCGTTACTACTAAATAGCCTCCTTTACAAAACGTCACCGGACCTGCCGGGCTAATCACCGGAGGCGGCAATAAATTCTTATCAATTAAAGGATTGCTAAAAGCAGAGATACCTATTAAAATAAAGAGTACAGACAATAATGCATACAAATTGTACTTCTTTTCAGAGTTGCAAAGTTTCATAAAGGAATGCTAAGGTTAAAAAAACGGAAATTCGAGGGATAGTGGAAGGAAAAGCATCGATTGACTAAAACAATAATCTTGCCATATATGTTAAAAAGCAGCTGTTTTAGGTTTCAGAAATCAAATATAGACATAATGTCTTATAGATGCAAGACTTGTATGTGATAAAATCATTATGAACGTTGTGGCAAATAAAAAAAGAAACTTATTTAATTATCCCCTTTCCCCCCAACCAATCACCTTAAATTTTGTTCTAACTTATTCACCAACACCCCATGCAGAAAACAACCATCAACATAGTCTGGCTCAAGCGTGACCTTCGTACCCAAGATCATGGGCCGCTTTTTTATGCGGAAAAAGCCGGACTGCCTTATATCATCCTTTTTCTGTTTGAACCTGCTATATACAATCATCCGGATACATCGCTCCGTCACCTTCAATTTCAATACCGTTCCATTCTTGCCATCAATCAGACATTGCAGCCATATCAAAAATCAGTAGTTGTTTGTCATGGAAACGCCGAAGAGATTTTTGCTTACTGGCTCAATCAATTTAATATTCATACCGTCTTCAGTTACCGAGAAAGTGGAATTGATTTGACTTATCAACGAGACAAAGTTTTAAAAAAGCAATTTGGTCAGCATCAAATCATTTGGCAAGAATTTCAACGAGATGGCATTCTCCGTGGTATCAAAGACCGCACCGATTGGGATAAACAGTGGTATACTTTCATGCATCAGCCGTTATTTGAAAACAGTTTTTCTGTTCACACACCTTTTTTTACAAAACATCCATTTCCACTACCCGACTCATTTGAAAAACAACTGAATGAAAATTTTGGTTCCTTTCAACCTCCGGGCGAAAACTATGCTAAACGCTATCTGGATTCATTTTTGAATGAACGCGGTCTCAATTATTCACGCTTCATCTCCAAACCATTTAATAGCAGAAAATCTTGCAGCCGTCTTTCTCCTTATATCTCCTGGGGCAACCTGAGCATCCGGCAGGTTTATCAATCCACTTTACAGCACAAGAAAAACATCACGAATAAAACACCATTCACCAATTTCTTGAGTCGCCTGAAATGGCATTGTCATTTTATCCAAAAATTTGAAGTGGAATGCAGATATGAATTTGAATGCGTCAATCGAGGGTATGAACAAATGCAATGGGAAAATGATGAACAAAAATTAGTGGCTTGGAAATACGGTCAAACAGGAATTCCTATCATTGATGCCTCCATGCGTTGCTTGATTCAAACGGGTTGGTTGAATTTCAGAATGCGTGCCATGCTGGTTTCTTTCTTATGTCATCATCTGCAAATTGATTGGCGTAAAGGTGCCTATCATTTGGCGCAACTTTTCCTCGACTATGAACCCGGGATTCACTATCCTCAGTTTCAAATGCAGGCTGGCACTACGGGTGTGAACACGATAAGAATTTATAACCCGGTAAAAAACGGACTGGAGCATGATGCAGATGGACATTTTATCAGAGCCTGGGTTCCAGAATTGAAAAATCTACCTACGGCACAAATTCATCAACCCTGGCTGCTCACTTCTATGGAACAACAACTATTGGATTTCAAATTGGGTGAAAACTATCCTTTTCCGATCATCAACCTGGAAGCAGGTGCCAAAGCAGGACGTGATAAAATATGGGGTATGCGAAAAGAAAAAACAACTCAGGATGAAAAGAAACGAATTTTGAAATTACATACGAGGGTGAGGAAAAAGAAATAGAAGCACATAATTAAAAAACATTAATGGTAATCCATAATGACTTCCAGTTCAAAACATCTCTGCCAGAATTTGGAAATGAGGCAAGATTAAAAACAAAAATTCCTTTAAATTTTGTTGAATGGATGAATCCACATATGATTTTGTAAGATTCCTTATTTCCGCATTCACATCAATAAGATAAAATCTTTGCCAAAATAATTAATATTAATTTCAAAAATTGATTTATTTTTATCCCCTTAATAATTAAAAAACAGAAAACATGAAACTTTCTTATTTGTTCGCCTTAGTTACTTTAGGCACCATCACTTTCGTTTCTTGCAAAAAGGACACTCCCGTTGCTCCTGCAGGACCTGGTATTTCAGCACTTAATTGTTCTGGTACTACATTTTCAGCAACCGCAAATCCTGGAGTTGCCTACAATGGAACCGCAACTGTTCCTTACACAGGTGGTAATGCAACAGCTTACACAGCAGGAACAGCTATCACTTCAACTGGTGTAACTGGATTGACTGCAACACTTACAGCCGGTACTTTGGCAAGTGGCGCAGGTAACCTTACTTATACCATCACAGGAACGCCTTCTACAACAGGAAATGCCAATTTTGCAATTTCTTTTGGTGGACAAACTTGTGCTATGACTTTAACAGTAGTAAATGCTTATGTTGGCAAATGGGCTTACCAATATATTCGTGACTCTATCTACAACTGGAGTCAATTAGTGTACAACAACACTTTTGTACTTGATTCTGTAAGAACTCCTCAAGATTTAAGAACTAGTATTGGTTACTTCCAATTTAATAGCAACAATACTTACAAATGGCAAACTACTACTGCTGCAACTTCTTACACAGGTGCATATTCAACAGAAACTAATAATGGATTTGGTTATGGAACAACTTTAAAATGCTTAGGCATTTCTACTGCTGCTCCACCAAATGATACTACTTCTTTTTACATTTACACATTGGCAGCTCCTAATATGACTTTGAACAGAACATATGGCGCTCTTAATGGAAATGGTGACACAATTGTAGTTGATAGATACTACGAATTATTAAAACAACCATAATTACAATAACTATTTATAAAAAAAGGCCACTTCAATAGTGGCCTTTTTTATTACTATATCCAAAAGAACAAAATAAAAATAAATTGGAGTATAAGGATTAATTCAGCCTTTTTCGATTTGTTTTTACTATTGAAAGAATCTTACTGATGTTACAAACAATTTCTTGTATTAATATAGTTTGATTATTGCTACATGTTATGCCATCAAATACTCATGCCGGTTATAAAGATAATTTCTGTTGTGGGCTTTTCAAACTACAAATTCCATCCTTTGTTAATCAAATAATTCTTACATCGATTACAAAATTCTTTTTCTTCTCCAGTGGGATCATGACTTTCTGCATCACGCATGAAACAAGTTTTTTCAAGACAATGCTTCAACCCTGCCGTATGTCCTAATTCATGTATTGCAATCTTAAAAAAATTAGATTTTTTTTTAACTCTGAAATCTGAGGCTACACAGGCATTACCAGGTCTGAAGCCAAGTCCCATAATACCAAAATCAGAAACCTCATTTTTTGTTGAACTGATATCAACAGAGGTGATGCCTAAATAGACTTCGTTTTCCTTTGCACGTCTGTTCATCCAATGAATCAATGTATCAGCTCTGTATCTGTTTCTTGGTGCAGTGTAAGCAATCGAGGGCATTAACTCTTTTTTCAGCAAAATCACATCAGGAAAAATTTGTTGTAAAGAATCATAAATGTTCTTGACAGTAGTGTTGTTTATTTTTCCTAATGGCAACAGCATTATTTTCTTATTAAATACAGTTTTAGATGCCTCAGAATCGTTTTTCTTTTTTATAATTTTTGATGAATCGGATTTGCAATTTGAAAAAAGAAGTATGCAGG